>JANMOK010000369.1:0-11357 GCA_031369165.1 Paracoccaceae bacterium | reverse complement strand
CGCCGAATACCACAAACGCCTTGAACTTGCGTTGAACGAGCACGGCGATTTCTGGAAACTCGACCGTAAGGCCAGCGCCTATGACTTGGTGCAGTTGATCACCCAAACGTCGTAACGCTGATGATTCAACGCCGACAATGCCGGGCTTGAGCCAAACATCCAGCCGGTGAAGCGTGGCTGAACTTCTCGGATGTCGCGGATTTCAACCAGAGCAACGGCTTCACCGCCGATATCACCATCGGTATACAGGCAGGCATCCAGTTTGATCTCCAATCGCTCGAACGCCACGGTTTGGCCAACGGCGATACTGAACTCGATCACTTTGGAACTCATCTTGTCCAGACCGCGCATCACCACGCCGTCGCCATCGACCATAGCGGTATTGGCGTTCTGGGCAAAGGCAAACGCCGGCCACAGTGCGACGAGCAAAAACTTACTTGGGCGCATCGGTGACAAACTTCATCAACAGGTTCAAAAACGAAATCGCCCCTTGGGTGTTGAGAATTTCCTCGCCCGGCTCCAGCATAAAATCGGATGCCCCCGGCGTAATTTCCAAAAATGTGCCGCCCAACAGCCCCTCGGTTGACACTTTGGCCTCGCTGTCATCGGGCAATTCGATGCCCTGCAAAACCGTAAACGCCGTATGCGCCTGATAGGTTTGCCGGTCCAAATTCATATCGGTTACCGTGCCAATCTTTACCCCGGCCAGACGCACGTCAGTGCCAACCGAAACGCCCTCGGCCGAGCGGAAATTGGCAATCAATTCGTAATGCGCCGCACTGCCACCGCTATATCCTGACGATTTGCCCGCATAGACCAAGAATCCCGCCGCCGTGGCCAAAACCACGGCTCCAATCAGCGTTTCGGCAGCATTGCTAGCCATGCTCGCCCCCTATTCCGGCTGCCAAGCCTCATAATCCCGCGTCGGCTGCGGCGCAGCCGTCAATATTGATCCCGGCGGGCGATAGGCCAAATCCGTTCCCGTCAGATTGGGCACATGCGGCAATTGCCAGTCGCGCCGCAACAGTGGTTCATTGCTCGGCCGCGCATCAAACGTGTGGTGCAACCAGCCATGCCAATCGGGCGACACCCGGCTGGCCTCGGCCTCACCGTTGAAAATCACCCAACGCCGCTTGCCATCTTTGGTCTGATAAAACTTGTTGCCCGCTTCATCCTCGCCCACATGCTGCCCATGCCGCCAAGTGTGGAACCTCGTCCCCAACGTCTGCCCATTCCACCATGTCAGCACCTGCAACAAAAATTTCATCGGGCTTGTCCATTCAATCGGTTTCGTCCGGAATATGGACCGGATTGTGGGGGAAGGTCTAGGGGATAAGCCCAATCCGAGAAGCTCAAAAACGAAAGGGGCAGCCATCGCCACCCCTTCGCACCTGTTTCCTGTCGCCAGGAGACGGACATTGTTTCCAACGCCGCAATTCCGTTGAATATCATCGTTCGGGGGGCAAAAGTCAATACTGCAACCTTGGAAGTAGGTTCAAAACAATCACTACAATTTTATCAAACTCCAAATGAGAAATCCGTGGAAGTTCCCGGGCCGGCCTGCTCAGACGACTGACTGCGACCGTTGTTGGAAGGTCGCAAACAACCCAACACGTTTTTCCAAGCAAATGCGCCCGCAGTTGATGCGCCCTTGCGGGGTCGCTTTGTTCCTTTGTCGTCAAAGGAAGAATCGTCACGCTTCCACTCAAACGTGACGTTTTTGAGAGGATCAAAACTGGGCGTGTTTTCCCGAATTCGGGCAATTAGGCATCGAAAGGGAAATCGCACCAATAAACTTCGCGTATTCGTGGCGCTCGACTGATGCGTGGAGCCACCCTTGGCGGTTTGAATTGGTCGCCAGAGTTATCCAACGTTGCCCCAGAATCCTGATCCTAAGATACTCAACGACAACGGTTAATCAGTTCTGAATTGTAGCAATCCATCGGTCGCATCCCCCAATAAAACCCAAAAGGGGCGGCCTTCGCCACCCCTTCTAACCAAAACCAAAGCGCAAAAATCTACCCCGCGCTGGCGGCTTCTTTCTTGCTCTCTGAATAAATCAACAACGGGTCGCCGTCGCGCATGATGGCGTCCTCATTAACCACCACTTCTTCCACTCCCGAAAGGCTGGGCAAATCAAACATCGTGTCCAGCAACACTTCTTCCATGATCGAACGCAGGCCCCGCGCCCCGGTGCGCCGGGTAATCGCCCGCGCCGCAATCGCGCGCAAAGCATCGGTGGTAAACGTCAAAGCCACGTCTTCCATCTCAAACAGCCGCTGATATTGCTTGACCAGCGCGTTCTTCGGCTCCGTGAGAATCGTGATCAGTGCTTTTTCATCCAGATCGGTCAGTGTCGCAATCACCGGCAAGCGGCCAACAAATTCCGTGATCAACCCGAATTTCAGCAAATCTTCCGGCTCCAACTCACCCAGCAATTCACCCACACGACGCTCGTCCGGGTCTTTCACATCAGCGCCAAAGCCCATGGCGGAACCCTTGTTCCGTTGTGCAATGATCTTGTCCAACCCGGAGAAAGCCCCGCCGCAAATGAACAGAATGTTCGTCGTATCGACCTGCAAAAACTCCTGCTGCGGATGTTTGCGTCCGCCTTGCGGCGGCACACTGGCAAACGTGCCTTCCATGATTTTCAGCAAGGCCTGCTGCACGCCTTCACCCGACACATCGCGCGTTATCGAGGGATTATCCGATTTGCGTGAAATTTTGTCCACTTCGTCGATATAGACAATCCCGCGCTGCGCCCGTTCGACGTTGTATTCAGCCGATTGCAGCAGCTTCAGGATGATATTCTCGACATCCTCGCCGACATAACCCGCTTCGGTCAGGGTCGTGGCATCGGCCATCGTGAACGGCACTTCCAATATCCGCGCCAATGTCTGCGCCAGCAAAGTCTTGCCGCAACCCGTTGGCCCAATCAGCAATATGTTGGATTTCGCCAATTCCACGTCGGGGTTTTTCGCCGCATGGTTCAACCGCTTGAAATGGTTGTGAACCGCCACCGACAAAACCCGCTTGGCCACTTCTTGACCAATCACGTAATCGTTCAGCACGTCGCAGATGTCATGCGGCGTCGGCACACCATCGGTCGATTTCAGCGGGTTTCCCTTGGTTTCTTCCTTGATGATGTCCATGCACAATTCGACGCATTCATCGCAGATGAACACGGTCGGCCCGGCAATCAGCTTGCGCACCTCGTGCTGGCTCTTGCCGCAGAACGAACAATACAGCGTGTTCTTTGAATCCGACGAGTTGGACTTACTCATTCTAGTCTCCTGACCTGGATAGCGCGTTGAAACGCTTCAATCCCGGCTTTCGCCCCAAGCATCCTAGCGTGATCATAAATGACAATCGCGCCGTGAACAATATCGCAGCTACATCAACAAAATGTTGAAAATGTGTTAGGCATCCGGGTCCGGCGCAGCGCCGCGTTCGCTGACGATCTCGTCAATCAATCCCCAATCCTTGGCCATCTGCGCCGTCATGAAATTGTCGCGCTCCAGCGCTTTTTCCACCGCATCGTATTTCTGACCGGTATGTTTTTCATAAATTTCGTTCAGGCGCTTCTTCAAGGCTTCAGTCTCACGCGCGTGGATCAATATATCCGTCGCCTGCCCCTGATAACCGCCCGATGGTTGATGCACCATGATCCGGCTATTAGGCAACGAGAACCGTTTGCCCTTTGCCCCAGCCGTCAACAACAGTGACCCCATCGAGGCCGCCTGCCCAATGCACAATGTCGAAACCTGCGGGCGAATATATTGCATCGTATCATAAATCGCCAAACCACTCGTCACCACACCGCCGGGTGAGTTGATGTACATGGCAATGTCTTTTTTCGGATTCTCGGCTTCCAGAAACAGCAGTTGCGCTGCGACCAGCGTCGCCATCCCGTCCTCGACCACACCGGAAACGAAAATGATCCGCTCTTTCAGCAAACGCGAGAAAATATCATAGGCCCGCTCGCCGCGGGCAGTCTGTTCGACCACCATCGGAACCAGATTCATGTAATGCTCAACAGGGTCTCTCATGCGGGGTGCCTCGGGTTAATTGTGACCCATGATTAGGGTCTGAAACTTGAACATAAGGTTTAGTCATGGCCATCGGGGTCTGCAAGGGCGGGCGGACAGAAATCCCGTAGACTGGGGTCGCGACCCGGGCTCAGCGAAACCCGGCGGCGCGGAAGGATTCGAACAACCGCGTCTTGGTATCTTGGTTCTTGTAGGGGAAATACGGCAAAAGCGATTCAATGTTCAGGTCGGGACGGATCGACAACACCTGCCCGCGCAAAAGCGCCGCCTTGCTGCTGTTGCCAATCTTGGCGTGGCATCCAGCCAGATAAAGCAGCGTCCAGAAATTGGGACTGGAAATCTTTTCGAGTATCGAAATCGCTTCCTCGTATCGGCCCAGCGAATGCAGGCAACGCCCGATGATGTTCCAATACCAGTTGGGATGAAACGGATTGAGCCGCATCGCTTCGTTCACGGACGCAATGCCGTCTTCGGGCCGGTCGTCGTACATCATGAACCGGCCGTATTCCAGCAACAGCAGATCGTCGTTATTGTTGAACGACAGGGCAGTTTCAAACAGGTGGCGGGCACGGCCAAAGTCGTAGGCCAGCATATTGATGATGCCAAGCGCGCACAGGCCCTTGATTTCCCGCACGTCCAGCTTCACCGCAGTCTGTGCAGCTGCCACGGCGGCGGACACGTCACCATCGGGGCCAAAAAGCCATTGCATGTAGATGTCCGTCATCGCCAGCAACCCAAACGCACGGGCATAGTTCGGATCAAGTTTGATGGCGGCGCGAAACTCGTTGCGAGCAGCTTCCATGTCCTCATGCACGTGCCGGTGAAAGCACTGCAATCCGCGCAAGACATGGTCATACGCAGCTAGATTGCCCGGACGCTGAAGATTGGAAAATTGCGTATCCGACGCTGCGATGCGCCCGACCACGGTCGCGGTCACGACCCGCGCAATTTCGGTCTGCAAGTCAAACAACTCGTCGCGTTTGCTGTCAAAGCGCTCGGACCAAACCGTTTCGCCATCATCACACCGGTCTAGCCGCGCCGTCAGTCGCAGCCGCACTCCCGACATTTGCACAGCGCCGGAAAGACAGAACCGCACCCCAAGGATTTGCCCGATTTCGCGCACCCCCGATTGGTCCGAGACAAAGCGAAACGACGATTGGCGCGAAATCACGCTCAGCTCGCTGGATCGTGACAATTCGACAATAATGTCGTCCGCCACCCCCTCACCGATGATTTCAGCTCCCTCGCCCAAGGCCCGGAAGGGCAGAACCGCGACAGATGGCCTTTTCGTCCGATCCGCCGCCAAGTCTACAAGCGGAGACGGATTGGGTACCGCCTTTTCCTGCCGCGCGGTGCGAACTTCGTGCATCAGTGCATCGGTTTCCGGCTCGGGACGCACGCCAAGATCGTTTATCAGACGTTCGCGCAGCAAATCATACTGGCGCAACGCCCCGTTAAAATCGCGTTGCTGCATTTGGGCACGCATCAAGGCGCGGCAAACGTCTTCCTGCAAATCGTCAATCGCCAGCAGTCGCACAGCTACAGCAATGACTTGGGCGATGTTTCTTTCCGTTTCGTGACGCACCAGTTCTTGCTGCAGGCATTGCACCAGGCTGGCCCGAAATATAGCCCGCTCAACGTCCATCCAACGGTCAAATTCGGGGTCAACGGCACCGAAACCGTCGAGAAAGCCGCCGACGCAAACGGCAATAGCCGCAGCAACATTGCCGCCGGCAATCGCCGCAGTAAAAATACAGGTATCGACCGTGACGACATCCAGTCGAATTCCGATACTGCTGTTAGACGAAACCAGCACATCATCGGCAACCTTGCCGAAACTCTTGCGTATGACTGCCAGCGCCTGGCGTAAACTTGCGCGCGCCTGCTCGTCGCCGCGGTCGCCCCATATCAAACCGCAAAGCGTGTCGCGCGACACATACTGGCCCTGCTTTGCCGCCAGATAAGCTAACAATGCCTGACATTTTCGACCGGGAACAGTAACTTTGACGCCGTCGATTTCGGCGAAAAACTGTCCAAAAAGTCCGATCCTGATCGGATAATCCGGCCGACCAGCCGAACGTGAACGCATTTTTTGCACTTTTTTCACATTTCCCTACACAGCGCGTTTGCGTCAGTCGGGCAGTGTCAGGTCAAGCAAACAATAAGTCAACGGAGCCGAAAATGACCAGTCTTGAACATAAATATTATCTCGCCGATCTCGACCGCAGCGCGATGACAACCAAAACCCTGCCCCCGTTGCCGGGCGGGCTGGCTGTCGCACTGTTCCTCGTCGGCCTATCCGCCCTTGTCGCCGTAACAACACTGGCCTGAAAAACAAACGGGGCCCCAAAGGCCCCGCTCAAGCCGACCAGAAGGATCAGGATTACTCCACTTCCAGCGCCTCAACCGCCTTTTCAAGCTGGGCTTTGGTCACTTTCTTCTCGGTGACTTTGGCCAAGGCTAGAATATGGTCCACCACCTTGTCCTCGAAAATCGGTGCCCGCAGTTGCTGTTGGGCTTGCTGGTTTTTTTGCAGAAACTCGATGTATTTCCGCTCTTGCCCGCGATATTGCCGCGCTTGCCGGATCACCGCTTGCTGCATTTCCTGATCGGTGACCGTAATTTCGGCCTTGGTGCCGACCTCCGCCAGCAACAGGCCCAACCGAACCCGGCGCTCCGCCAGTTTCAGGTGCTCCGGCGTCGGGTCCACATGCGCATGCGAATGGTCGTGCACATCGGGGTTTTCCTCGTGCCACAACTGATGCGCCACCTGCTCGGCTTCGGCTTTCACCAGCGACGGCGGCAATTCAAACGACACCAGCTTGTCCAAAGCATCCATCAGCTTGCGCTTTTGCACCTGCCGCGCCGCCCCGGCATATTCTTCCGACAGGCGTTCGCTGATCTGGCCCTTCAGCGCCGCCAAATCTTCAGCACCAAACTTCTTGGCCAATTCGTCGTCAATCTCTGCCGGTTTTGGCTCCTTTACGTCCTTCACAACGCAAGCAAACACCGCGTCCTTGCCGGCCAGGTTCTTCGCGCCGTAAGTCTCCGGGAATGTCACCTTGACGGATACTTCGTCACCAACCTTGGCCCCCGCCAACTGCGCCTCAAATCCCGGAATGAACGAATTTGACCCCAGCACCAGCGGATAATCTTCCGCCGTGCCGCCATCAAACGCCTCGCCGCCTACCGTGCCTTTGAAGTCGATCACCACCTGATCGCCGTCCTTCGCTTTGGCACCTTTTTTCCGCGGCTCAAAATTATTCGCCGACGCTGCCAGATTTTTCAGCGCCTCGTCCAGCGATGCCTCATCCACCTCACCCACCAGCTTTTCCAGTTTCAGCTTGGAAAAATCGGTCTCCGGCACCACCGGCAAAGCCTCGTAGGACATCGAGACTTTCACATCGTCGCCCTCTTTCCAGGCGTCGTTGGTCATCTTCACATCGGGCTGCAAAGCGGGCCGGTCACCCGATTTGTCGAAATGATCCTTCATCGCGCCGTCGATGGTTTCCTGCATCGCTTCGCCCAGAACCGACTTGCCGAACATCTTTTTCATCAACGCGGCAGGGGCTTTGCCCTTCCGAAAGCCCTTCATCTGGAAATCCTTGCGAGCCGCCTCCAGCTTCTCATCGACCTTGACCTGCAATTCTGCCGCACTGAGCAAAATGTCATAGCCGCGTTTCAAGCCTTCGTTCAGCGTCTGGGTAACCTGCATGTCCGTTCCTTCAATCAAATCTGGTGCGGGTGAAGGGACTTGAACCCCCACGCCTCGCGGCGCCAGAACCTAAATCTGGTGCGTCTACCGTTTCACCACACCCGCAAAGCAAGGCCCGCCCATTCGCACAGGCAGCCCCGAATTTCGCGCTTCTCTAGCAGAGGTCATTTCAAGGTGCGAGGGGTAAAATCACGCCCCACACCCAGCTATTCATTCCCGCGAAAATTCTTGATCCGCTCAAACGCGACCGCAACCAGAATGAAGCAGCCAATGAAAGTGCCCTGCCAAAACGCGTTGATGCCAAGCAAGCCGAGCGAGTTGCGGATGATCTCCAGCAAGCTGGCCCCCACCAGTGCCCCAATCGCCGTGCCCGCGCCGCCGGCTAGGTTCGCCCCGCCAATCACAGTGGCGGCAATCACCTGCAATTCCATGCCGGTGCCTAGATTGGTTGTTACCGCCCCCAACCAGCCGGTCTCCACCACGCCACAAATTCCGGCAGCAAAGGATGAAATCACATAGACCGCCACTTTCACCTGCCTGACCGGCACGCCGGTCAATTCCGCCGCTTTCTCGTTGCCGCCAATAGCAAAGACATAACGACCAAATCGGGTAAAGCGTAAAACAAATGCCGAGATCAGCGCCAGTACGATCACGTAGATCACCGGGTTCGAAATTCCGAAAAGATACGACCCGCCACCTAGGAACAACAAGGCGTCATGGTCTGGCCCAAACTCGAACACCGTCTGGTTTTGCGATGTGACCATCGCCAAACTGCGGGCAATCGACATCATGGCCAGCGTCACGACAAAGGGTGGAAAACCCAAGTAGGCGATCAGGATGCCGTTAAACAACCCAACCAACGTCGCCGCGCTCAGGGCTGCCAGTATTCCAACTTCCAAGGGATAACCCGCGTGCATCGTCACCGCGCAAACCATCGAGCTGAACACCAGAACCGACCCAACCGACAGATCAATGCCGCCCGTGATAATCACAAAGGTCATGCCCAATGCGATAATCGCCACAAAAGTCGCGTTTCGAGTGATGTTATACAGGTTTTTTGAGGTCAAAAACGCCTCAGATCGGGTCGAAATCAGCAGGCCGGCAATGATGATGGCCACAAATACCCAGAACACCTGACTGCCCAGCAGCAATTGGGCCCAAGTCTTCTGCTTGTACACAATCGTTTCATCCAATGAAATTGCCATGCCCCGCCCCTAAACCGCTTCTATCGCGCCTGTAATCAATCCGGTTACTTCTTCAGGCGAACTCAAGCTAATATCCTTGTCCGCCACTTTGCGCCCGCGCCGCATGACGATCACCCGGTCGGCAACGCTAAAAACGTCGGGCATCCTGTGGCTGATCAACACCACCGCTTTGCCTGCATCGCGCAGATTGCGGATCAGATTCAGAACCTCGGCCACTTGCCGCACCGAAATCGCCGCGGTCGGTTCATCCATCAAAACGATCTTGGCGTCGGTCAGCAAAGTCCGCGCAATCGCCACGGCTTGCCTTTGCCCGCCCGACATCATCTTGATCAAATCTCTGGCACGGGTTTCCGATTTCAATTTTACGAACAGTTCCGCCGCCCGCTTGGCCATTCCGGAGTGGTCGAGTATCGAAATTGGACCAAAACCCTTACGCATTTCGCGCCCCAAAAACACGTTCGCTGCTGCCGTCAGATTGTTGCACAGCGCCAGGTCCTGGTGGACAATCTCGATGCCATGCCGCTGCGCATCAACCGGGCGATGCAGAACAATTTCGTGCCCGTCAATCTTGATTGTGCCCTGGCTTGGCGGAAAATTGCCGGCAATCATTTTGACTAAAGTCGATTTGCCCGCGCCATTGTCGCCCATCAACCCGGTCACTTGGCCGGCTTCCAGCTTCAATGACACATCATTGACAGCGTGCACGGCACCAAAATGTTTTGAGATGTTGCTCAGTTCCAGAACAGCCAACGAATACTCCCTTCAATCCAGCTCGAAGCGAAAAATACGGCCGATTCGCAATTGTCTACCCGATTTTCCGATTCCTACCATGAATTTAGTTGACTGACAGCGCTATCACAAATTAGCGTGCAAAAGGGGAACCGCACCTGTCTGCTGGGTACTTTGCTGCGTTGTCGCGTCACAAGTTCGTTCCCCAAGCTGAATGGCATACCAATAAAAACATAAGGGAGAGAGACCAATGAAAAGGCTTGCCTTACTCGTTACCGCTGCCACTTTGGCGCTTGCCGCCGGGCCTGCACTGGCCAAGAAACAATTGGTGATCGTGGTCAAAGGCCTCGACAACCCATTCTTCGAAGCCATCCATCAAGGCTGCGAAAAATGGAACGGCGAAAACCCGGACAGCGAATATGTCTGCTTCTACACCGGTCCGGCATCGACTTCCGATGAAGCCGGTGAAGCGCAAATCGTGCAGGATATGCTCGCCAATCCCGACACCGTTGCCATGGCAATCTCGCCGTCCAACGCCAAGCTGATCGCGCAGACGCTGACGACCGCCGCACCGACGATTCCGATCATGACCATCGATGCGGATTTAGCTGCCGAAGATGCGGGACTGCGAGCAACTTATTTGGGTACCGACAACACCCTGATGGGCGTTCGCATTGCCAGCTATATCAAAGCCGCCAAACCCGATGGTGGCACGATTTGCACCATCGAAGGTAACCCCGGTGCCGATAACATCCTGCGCCGCGCTCAAGGCATGCGCGACGAGCTGACGGGAATACCCGGTCTGGCCGCACTGGCTGGCGAAGGTGGCTGGACCGAAGTTGCCGGCTGCCCTGTCTTCACCAACGATGACGGCGCGGCTGGCGTTCAGGCGATGACCGACATCCTTGCCGCCAACCCAGATCTCGACGCGTTCGGCATCATGGGCGGCTGGCCTCTGTTTGGCGCACCGCAACCCTACCGCGACCTGTTCGGTCCAATGGCTGACCGGATCGCGTCGGGTGACTTCGTTATTGGTGCTGCCGACACGCTTGGCGAAGAAGTGGCAATTGCTGGCGAGGGCCTAGTGACCGCTCTGGTCGGCCAGCGCCCGTTCGAAATGGGTTACCTAGCCCCGGGCGTGATGATCCAGCTCATCAATGGCGAAGCAGTGCCTGATCCCGTGTTCACCGGTTTGGATGAATGCACCAAAGATACGGTTGAAACCTGCATCCAGAAGTGATCTGATTTCCTCCTGAAGGGGGCGCAGCAATGCGCCCCTTTTTTTGTCGTCGCATTCGGTAGCGCCCCGTAGGGTGCGTGCTCGCACGCACCTTTGGCCAACAAACATAAAAAACGGATCCGATTCCGTCGAATCGACCCGCCTAACCCAATTTTCGACAATACCAAATTTCTACCTTAGCGCGTTCCAAAAGTCAACAACTAAATCTCTGGTTGTGCGTCGCGCTCGACCGCCCACGACTTGCCCCTTCCCCCGATTTCGGGGAAAGGCCGGGATGGGGGCAATCCAACCAATTCACCCCAAAAAACCCCGAAACTCCGGCACAAAGCCCGGGAACAGTACCCCCATATCCCCATGCACCATATGCCGCGTCATGATCTCGCTCAACACATGCCGATAATCCGTAGTAATCGCCAAAT
>JANMOK010000321.1:0-1639 GCA_031369165.1 Paracoccaceae bacterium | reverse complement strand
TTTTACTTCATGTTCCAGTTACAGCCGGTTGGATCGGTCGCGCATGTGCAGGTTTGCGGGACGACGACCTGCATGATCTGCGGGGCGGAAAGTTTGATCGAGGTTTGTCGCAACAAGATTGCGGCGAATGCGCATGATTTGAGTGCGGATGGCAAGTTTTCCTGGGAAGAGGTTGAGTGTCTGGGTGCCTGCACCAATGCGCCGATGGTGCAGATTGGCAAAGATTTCTATGAGGATCTGACGCCTGCCAAACTGGGCGAAATTCTGGATGCGCTGGCCGCCGGCCGAGTGCCACGACCGGGGCCACAAAACGGGCGGTACGCGGCGGAACCTTTGTCGGGGTTAACCACGCTGAAAGCCCATGCCAAGGGGCGCGAGGCGGCGAATTACTCGGTGGCGCAAGCGCTGGAATGGGGCGATACGGTCAAGCGGATTGATGGTAGCGAGATGCCTGTGCCGAAAGTGCGGTCACGCCGCGCAGCCAAGGTCACACCGGCGACGGGAAAGCTGCGCGAACCGCTTCCCGGCGCAAATGCGACGATTGATGCGACGGGGATCACCAAACAAGAGGCACAGGCAGTTTCCAAGGGCGTGCCGCAAGCGAGTTCGCCGGGGAAAACGGCGGTACCGTTGACTGGCATGCGCCCGGAAGCGCTGGAAGCTGCGCGAGATGGCCAAGCCGACGACCTTAAAATTATCAAGGGCATCGGTCCGGCACTCGAAAAACTTCTGCACGGGTTGGGAATTTTCCACTTTGACCAGATCGCAGGCTGGAAGGCTGCCGACGTCGCTTGGCTGGATGAGAACCTGGAAGGGTTCAAAGGCCGTGTCACCCGCGACGAATGGGTTGCACAAGCAAAAAAACTGGCAAAACGCGGATCAAATAACAAACAACATCAATAGAATCTAATCGGGAGTGTGGATGATGGAAAGTTTTGCAAGTCAACGGTGCAAGACACTGTGCTGGGTTGCCGCAGGTCTGTTGGGCCTGTTCGTCGTTTACTTGCTGCGGCACTATTGGGACGTTCGTTTTATTCTGGCCCTCATTTTCGGCCTTGTCGCATTTTTCGTTCTGGGTTGGCTGATCCCGATATTTGCCTGCCCGATGGATGAGATCGAAATGCCAATCCGCCGGATGCCTGCACCAGTGAATATGCAGCCAAAACCTGCCGCCGACCCAACGCCCGCCGCACCTGTTGGGGTTCCTGCGGCATCACCGGCGGTCAGCGAAAAAGCCGCAGTGCCCAAGGCTGCGGCGAAAAAGGCCAAAACTTCAGGAACTACATCAGTGACCGTGAAAGCGGCACAACCCGTCGCCGAAGCCAAAGTTGCAAAAACGAAACTGGCGGCGGCCGCACCGGTGGCCAAGCCTGTCAAGGCGAAAGTCACAGCGCCGGCCAAAGTCGCGGCGGTGCTTGCCGAAACTGTTGCCAAGCCTAGCGCAAAATCAGCCAAACCGACTGGGTTGGCCGCGGCGCGTAACGGCAAAGCCGACGATTTGAAAGTGATCGTTGGCGTTGGTCCGGCGATGGAAAAACTGCTCAACAATTTGGGGTTCTATCACTTTGACCAGATAGCCGCGTGGAAAGCAGCCGAAGTGGCATGGGTGGACGATAATCTGGAAGGTTTCAAAGGGCGG
>JANMOK010000315.1:0-5070 GCA_031369165.1 Paracoccaceae bacterium | reverse complement strand
ATGACCACTGTGTAAAGTAGCACCCCGCCGGTGCCGCCGACCGCGGTGGCATACCAATTAGCAAGGCCGACGGTAACGGGGAAGTTCTCCGGTGAATTGAGCACCACGAGGGGCAGGAAATAGTTGTTCCAGTTGGCGACGAAAGCCAGAATCAACACCGTGGTGAAGCCGGGCATCAGCATCCGGAACGCCAGCCTCGAGAAGATGTGGAACTCACCCGCTCCGTCCATGCGACCGGCATCGATGATCTCGTTGGAAATCGCCTCGTCGACATAGGCGCGCATCAGAAACACCCCCGGCGGGAACACCAGCGACGGCAAGATCACAGCCCAGGCGGAGTTGAGCAGACCGATCTTGGAAAGCATCAGGAATATCGGGATCACCAGCGCCGTCTGCGGGATCATCACCGCGCCGAGCACCAGAGCAAACAGGAACTTCTTGCCAGTGAAATCGTATTTGGCAAAGGCGTAGCCCGCCAAGGTGGCAAAGATTGCAGCCCCGAGTGCCGATACGGTCGCGTAATAGAAGGTGTTGCCCAGCCAGCGCAAAAAGATTCCGTCCTGGATGGTGAAAAGTTCGGAAAGGTTTTGCCAGAGATGGAAATCGTCGGAAAACCACAGGCCGAAGGTATTGAACAGATCCTGGTTGGTTTTGGTTGCGGCGGTGATAACGTAAAAGATCGGGATGAACGTATAGATGAAATAGACCGCCAGCACCGCCGTCAGAAGCATGCGGTTGCGGCGAAATTTGCCGGAGAGTTGCGACTTTCCGGCAATCGCCACTATCTGTTTCCCCTGTTCACAAGCAGCATGAAGCCATAGGACACCACGGCGACGACGCCCCCGAGCACAAACGAGATTGCCGCCGAATAGTTGATTTGTTGGGCGGTGAAAGCCAGCGTGTAGGCGTACAGGTTCGGGGTGAAATGACTGTTGATCAGATTTCGCGCCAGATTGATCATCAGATAAGGCTCGGCGAACAATTGCAGCGTGCCGATAATCGAGAAGATGATGGTGACGATAATTGTCGGCACGATCATCGGCAGTTTGATCTTCACGGCATAAGCGAAGGCGCTGGCACCATCCATCAGCGAGGCTTCCTCAAGATCGGTCGGGATCGCCTGCAGTGCGGCGAAATAGATGATCATGTTGTAACCCATATACTCCCAGACCGCGATGTTGGCGATCGATGGCAGTATGGAATTGGCGGCAAAGAAATCGGGCCTCGGCAGCGAAAGCGCATCAGCAATCTGGGTCATCGGGCCGTAGGCTGGACCGTAGAGATAGCCCCACATCAGCGTCGCAATCACCGCCGGAACGGCGTATGGGATAAAGAAACTGATGCGAAAAAAGCTTTTGGCGTAGACGACGCCCGAATCAAGGATCAATGCGAACATCAGCGCCAGGATCAGCATGACCGGCATCTGCATGCCGCCAAATTTCAGCAGCGTCAGAACGCCGTCCCAGAAGTTCGGATCGGCGAAAGCCTTGGCGTAATTGTCGAATCCGACAAAGCGGGTGCCACCGACCAGCGTCGTCTTATAGACGCTCAGATCAAAGGCATAGATCAGCGGAATAATTAGAAATGCTACAAAAAATAGTATGAACGGTGCGAGGAAGAAATAGGGTGCAATCCGCCGACTGATGACGACGCGGCTCGGCGGGCGTTTGTGGGTTTCACTGTCGCTCATGTGCAGGCTCCGGCCCGGACTTTTTTGCCACCGTGCGCCTATGTCGCGCGGCAAGCGGATGGCAAACAGGGCGCTCCAGCCCAAAACATGGAGCGCCCGTTTTCAAGATCAGGTAACAGTGTAGCCCTGATCGGTGGCATAGGCCACGATTGTGTCCTGCACGCGATCCAGAGCTTCGGACAGGGTGCCCTTGCCGCCGACGGCGGCGTTCAGTTCATCGCCTATCACTTGGTTCACATAGTCCTGGAACGGCGCAAACTCGTAAGTTGGATCAACCTGGTTCGCGGCTTCGGCAAAAACCTCGTTGACCGCCTGGCCGCCGTAGAAGTCGTATTTGGTCCCCATCAGTTCCTTGTCGGCGACCAGGGCTTTCACCACCGGGAAGAAGTACTGGTCGGTGTTCCAGTATCTGGAGGTCTCCGGATCGCTGCCCATGTAGACGGCGAAATCGGTCGCTGCCTGCAGATTCGGCGTGGTCGTGAAGGTGGCAAAGGTCGAACCGCCCCAGTTGGCGCTGATCTTGTCGCCGGCGTTCCACTGCGGGATTGCGGCGGCACGCCATTTGCCGAAACTGTCCTTCATCGACCCCGACATCACTGCTGGCCCCCAAGCCGCCGTGATCCATGTGGCATTTGTGCCGTCGTCGAAAGCGGCAAACCATTCCGAGGTCCAGACCGGCATGGTGTTGGCGGCCTTGGCGTCGAGCAGCGCCTGCCAGTAATCCGCCCATTTCTTGGCGATCGGTTCATTGAGCGCGATCGAGATGTTGGTGCCGTCGACGTGGAATGGCCGTGCGCCTGCCTGCCAGAGTACGGCGCCGATCCAGCCGGTATCAACGCCGAAATTGGTCAGATACGAGCCCGGTTTGTCGGTGGCGAGCTTTTTCGACGTCTCGGCAAAGCCATCCCAAGTTTCGGGTACTTCCAATGCGAATTGCTCAAAGATGTCGGCGCGATACAGCAAGCCCATTGGGCCGGAATCCCACGGAATACCGTAAACCGCATCGCCGTCACTGACCGATTTCCAAGTCCAGTCGATGAACAGGTCCTTGACCGCATTGGCCCCGGTTGGACCCATGTCAGCCAAGACATTCAGCGCCCGAAAGCTCGAGATCGAATTGAATTCCATTTGGGCCACGTCCGGCAGTCCAGTGCCGGCGGTAATCGCGTTGCGCAGCTTCACATAATGCGGCCCACCCTGGCCGACGTTCTCGACCTTGACCTTGATATTGGGGAACTTCTCCTCGAACTTCTTGGCCATCAAGTCGGTGCCCGGCGCCCAAGCCCAACAGGTCAGGTTCACCA
The DNA here is from genome assembly GCA_031369165.1 of Paracoccaceae bacterium. GTDB lineage: Bacteria > Pseudomonadota > Alphaproteobacteria > Rhodobacterales > Rhodobacteraceae > JANMOK01. Next base: position 2,076 of record JANMOK010000315.1, on the reverse strand, counting down.
CGTCCTGGGCAAAAGCTGCACCGGCAAGCCCGCCGAGCATCGGTAAAGCTGACCCGGCCGCTGCCGTTTTCAAAAAATCACGCCGACCGAGCCCAAAGGTCATCGGTGGGAATTCAAATTTGCCTACCATTCGCGTTGTCCTCCCAGACTTTTTCAAATTGCGCCTTTTGCTGGCGATTCTTTGCAACCGCATGCACGCTAGCACACTTTTCCAAGTGCTGGTGGGGAAATATAGGCAGGTTGCAGTGGTAGCTTGCTGTGCAACAACGGCAAAATCGACGTAAGCGAGCGGAAGACCATGACGACAAGGCCTCGCCAGAACCGCGGACCTGTCTCAAAACTTGGCCCCACAGCAATGCGCAGCGGCACATTAGCCGCGTTGAGGATTTCGGATTTCCCTACAATAACTTTGCCCCGGTTCCGGAGGTCGACGGCGATGAAAGTTCGGCACTGGCGCAATTGATAATCCGTACGATTTCGAAAAATGTATTGTTAGACGGATGCGAAATGGTCGCTGTTTGCTCGAACCCGGCCACCTTCAGGCCGCGCAGAGCCGCGGTGCGGTTCCACTTAAGATTTGTTCGGTTATGGAGTGGGCGCTCCGAGTCGGATTGGTATTGGACAAAGGAATGAACGCCGGCGAATTTCTGCAGACTTCGCATTTGCCACAGCCACTTCAGCTCACTTCGCCGATTCTGTTGTTGAATCCTATTAGGTGCCACGTTCTATCGCCGTCGCCCAACCTTCCCAACAGATTCCCCACATTCGACACCGACCACTTCCCACCCCGCCGCGTCAACATCCCTCGTGCATTCAACTCGCCCGCGATTGCGCGCAACGACACATGCCCCGCTGCCCTGATGTCCGCCACCACCTGCGCGAGGTCGGTTGCTTGGGACGCAGCATTGGCCTTCACAGCCGCACACAGCGCCAAACCGCCCTTGCCAGCGCGTCGCAGCGCCTCTGCCCCGTTGTGATTGCCCAGACGCACCCCACGCGCCTTTGCCACCGCCAGCGCCTCTATGGTGCGTTTGGAGATAGCCTGCCGCTCCTGTTCGGCCACCAGCGCCATGATGCCGATGGTCAGATCATTGGCCTCGGGCATGTCGGCGGCGAGGAAACGCACTCCGGAATCCCTGAGTGCCAACAGGAACGCCGCATTTCGTGACAAGCGATCCAGTTTGGCGATGACAGGGATCGAGCCAGTGACCTTGGCCAGATGCAACGCCTTCGCAAGTTCGGGCCGGTTTGCATTGCGTCCGGATTCGACCTCGGTGAAACGGCCAATCAGGATTGCGGACCGGTGTGCCACATGCGCCCCGATCGACTGTCGCTGTGCGGCAAGTCCAAGACCACTGGCACCCTGACGGGCGGTGGAGACCCGCTCATAAGCGACGATGCGCATCCGGGGCGCGTGTACCGTCACCTTTCCGCCTGCTGCCAACTTTTGGCCCGTCATTGTTCCATCCAACCCAACTCACTCCCCTGTCCACAACTGCCCAACCTTCGTTGCGCAGCTGTGGACGGGTAAGATGTTGATTGCAAATGGTATTATTGCGGGGCGAATGCCTATAGCGGTCCAGCGGGAACAATCGAAAGGGTTCAATCGCTATAAGCGAAGCAGCGACCACAACTTTGGGCCAAGCCCCGACTCCTGCTACCGGCCGATGCCTTAAGCCTCGTCGGCCCGCGGGTCGTCTGCGATGACCGCGATCTCGATGGTCTCGCGCGCCGGGTTGGCGCACGGCTTCCCGGTTCGCGTCGTCCAATTCCGGGTACCGGGCTTGAATGATCTTGCCCATCCGCACCTGCGTCAATTCTTCCGGCACAAGTTCGCTGTCAAGCAGTCCCCGTTCCAGCGACGGCTTGTCTTGCACGAATGCCGTGATCACCTCGTTCAAATCCTCCTGGCAAATCCGCACGGCCTCTTTCGACTTCGGTTCAACCAGTCCCTTGATCTCGATCAGGAATTTCCAGCTTTCCTCATCGAAACCAACATTGCACTTCGTCGGGTCATAGCCGCCCTCACCATAATCAAACCCATCCACCGGCCCGCTGGCAGGCGTCTTCGCCTTG
>JANMOK010000312.1:0-2880 GCA_031369165.1 Paracoccaceae bacterium | reverse complement strand
CGCCTTTCGAGCCTTTCGGGCTGGGTTGGGGCATTCACCAAAGTCGGTTTTACCGGCTTGCCGCTGGCAACGGTTTCACTGACCATAATTTTTGTGATCAGCGCACTTTTTTACAGCGACAAAGGGGCCGAGCTGGGCCAGACCGCGACCACGTTATTTGATATGGCGAAATTGACCCTTGGCGCCTTTATTGGTTCGTTTGTTCAGAGGCAAGTTGAGCAGAAGCAGAATTCAAGCGATGCGGGCCAAACATCGGGTTCGGATTCAGACTTGCCGGTCTGACAATTCAAATCGCCCAAGTCATCGCGTCCGGCCAGTGCGCTCGACAAATGTGATCATCGACATACGCCGGATGGATTCGGCGAATATTCAGGTGCCTTCTCCCCTCACTCCACCAACCAAGAGGAAACAAGTCATGCTGAAAGTCCTGACCGCAATCGCACCCGTTCTGTTGGCCAGCGTAGCCAATGCGGCCTGCGACCAGAGTGCCGAAACCAGCAAAGCTATCAACCACGCCAATTTGTTCATCGAAGACAATGCTGGGGACGGTGATATTGGCGTCCACGGCTATTTCGACGATCACGGCTGGACCGAACTATGTGTGTTCGACCCGGCGGGTGATTTGATTCTGCATGTCGAGCCCACCGGCCGGATGGGCGATCTCGGCATCGCCGGGGTGTTCTTTGAATCGACCGAACCCGAATATGCTGAGTGGGATTATGCGGCGCTGAAAGCTGACTGGCCCGAGGGCGAATACAGCCTGCGCGCCATGGGGACCGACGGGGTAATGCTGAACGGGGCGGCATGGTTCACCACCATCCTGCCCTCGATCCCGGAAATCGTCACACCCGCCACGGTTCCGGAACCCGAAGACCTGCCGTTGCCAATCGTCCCAGTCGCCGACCTTAAAGTCGAATGGAAACTGGTCACCACCTCGCAAGACGGTCGCCCGATCAACATTCGCGCCTATCAGGTCTGGGTCAACAAGGAAAACCACGACGACGATCACGGTTTTTCGCGGCCCAATTTTGATATCCACCTAAGCGCGGATGCCACCAGCATCGTGGTTCCGGCCGCCTTCTTTGATCCGGCATCGATCTATGAAATCGAAGTTGTCGCCATCGAGGAAAGCGGCAACCAAACCATCGGCGGCGCGTCCTATTTCGCCACCGAATGAAACCCCGGCGGGCAAGATGCAGAATCGGCAAAACTCTGCTATCCTGCCCGCGCAATTCAGGATCAAACCGATGAAACGCCTGCAATTATTCCTGTTCGCCGCCATCGCGCTCTACTTTGCTTTTGTGGTGCTGGAGAACCTGACTACCGGCGGGCCATTCGACTGGCGCAACTTCGCTTTCGACATGCTCGAAACAACGCTGCTTGCCAGTGCCGTCGTTTTGACCACGTTCGCGGCGCTGCAAACCAATGACCTCAAGCGCGAACGCCGCGACTTGATCACCGACCTGAATGACGCCAAACGCGAGGGCAACCGCTGGCGTTCGGCAGCACGTGCACATGTTGACGGCCTGTCACGCGCCATTCGCGCCCAGTTTCACGAATGGCAACTGACACCAACCGAAGAAGACGTCGCCGAGTTGCTGCTCAAAGGCCTGTCGCACAAGGAAATCGGCGTTTTGCGCACCTCGTCGGAAGCAACAATTCGCCAGCACGCCACCAGCGTCTATCGCAAATCCGACCTGTCAAGCAGGGCGCAATTGACGGCGTTTTTTCTGGAGGATTTGTTGGCACCATCGACAGTACCCGGTTCAAAACCCAATCTTGCGGTTGTTCCATTGGTCGATAAAAACTAGGACGCTCGCCCCTTTCGTTTCGCCTGTTGATCTGCAAGATTGGTGATAGCAAGAGGGACCAATCATGTCTGAAAAACTCACGGTCCGGCTGAATCCGGCTGACAATGTTGCGACCGCGATCAAGCCATTGGAAGTTGGTGCATTGGTCGAAGGTATCAATGCCAAGGCCTTGATTCCCCGCGGCCACAAAATCGCGTTGCAGGCGATTGAAAAAGGCCAGCCGGTGCTGAAATACGCGCAGATCATCGGCTATGCGCATGAAGATATTGCGGCCGGCGCCCACGTGCATGTGCACAACCTTGAATTCCGCAATGTCGACCAGACTTATGAATTTGGCACCGACCTGCGACCCGTCGCCCCTGCCAAAACGCCAGACACTTTCATGGGCTACCTCCGCGCCAATGGCCAGGCCGGCACCCGCAACTATATCGCCGTCATCACCTCGGTGAATTGCTCGGCGACGGCGGCGCACAAGATCGCCGCCCATTTCACCCCCGAAATTCTCGCCCCCTATCCCAACATCGACGGCGTCGCCGCCTTTGTGCATGGCACCGGCTGCGGTATGGCGGATTCGGGCGAGGGGTTTGAGGCGCTGAACCGGGTGATGTGGGGTTATGCCAAGAACCCGAATGTCGCCGCCGTCCTGATGGTCGGCTTGGGCTGCGAGGTCAACCAGATCGATTGGATCGTCGAGGCCTACGGCCTGAAAACCGGCCCGCTGTTCCAGGTGATGAACATCCAGGAAGTTGCCGGCCTGCGCCGCACCATCGACGCCGGCATCGCCAAGATCACCGCCATGTTGCCGTTGGTGAATGAAACCAAACGCCAACCTTGCCCGGCTTCCAACTTGCTCGTTGGCTTGCAATGCGGTGGATCCGACGCTTGGTCCGGCATCACCGCCAACCCGGCTTTGGGTTATGCGGTGGACCTTTTGACGGCACAAGGCGGTGGCGGGGTTTTGGCGGAAACGCCGGAAATTTACGGGGCCGAACATCTGCTGACCCGCCGCGCCGCCACCCCGGCCATCGGCGAAAAGCTGATCGGCCTGATCAAATGGTGGGAAGAATAT
>JANMOK010000298.1:0-8556 GCA_031369165.1 Paracoccaceae bacterium | reverse complement strand
ATGTCGATCCAAGCCGCTGAAATCTCTGCCATTCTCAAAGATCAGATCAAGAATTTCGGCAAGGACGCGCAGGTGGCCGAAGTTGGCCGGGTGCTGTCGGTTGGTGACGGTATCGCCCGTGAGCATGGCCTCGACAACGTGCAGGCCGGTGAGATGGTCGAGTTTCCCGGCGGCATTCGCGGCATGGCCTTGAACCTTGAGGTCGACAACGTCGGCGTGGTTATTTTCGGCTCCGACCGCGACATCAAAGAGGGCGACACGGTCAAACGGACCAATTCCATCGTTGACGTGCCGGTAGGCGACGGGCTGCGGGGGCGGGTGGTTGACGGGTTGGGCAACCCGATTGACGGCAAGGGCCCGATCAAATCGACCGAGCGCCGGGTGGCCGACGTGAAAGCGCCGGGGATCATTCCGCGCCGTTCGGTGCACGAGCCGATGGCGACCGGGCTGAAATCGGTCGATTGCCTGATTCCGATTGGTCGCGGTCAGCGCGAATTGATCATTGGCGATAGGCAGACCGGTAAAACCGCCGTCGCTTTGGACGCCATTCTGAACCAGAAAGTCTACAACGACGCGGCTGGCAAGGACGAGAGCAAGAAGCTGTATTGTGTCTATGTGGCGATTGGGCAGAAACGCTCGACCGTGGCGCAGTTGGTGAAGAAACTGGAAGAAACCGGGGCGATTGCTTATACGATCATCGTCGCCGCCACGGCATCTGAGCCTGCGCCGATGCAGTTTTTGGCACCTTATTCGGCAACCGCGATGGCCGAATTTTTCCGCGATAACGGTCGTCATGCTTTGATCATTTATGATGACCTGTCCAAACAGGCGGTGTCGTATCGCCAGATGTCGCTGCTGTTGCGCCGTCCGCCGGGACGCGAGGCCTATCCGGGTGACGTGTTCTATTTGCATTCGCGTTTGTTAGAGCGGTCCGCCAAGTTAAACAGCGATTTCGGTGCGGGGTCGTTGACGGCGCTGCCGATTATCGAAACCCAAGGCGGCGACGTGTCGGCGTTTATTCCGACCAACGTGATCTCGATTACTGACGGGCAGATTTTCCTTGAGACGGAACTGTTCTATCAGGGCATTCGTCCGGCGGTGAACACCGGTTTGTCGGTATCGCGTGTTGGTTCGTCCGCGCAGACCAAAGCGATGAAATCGGTTGCTGGTTCGATCAAGCTGGAACTGGCGCAATACCGCGAGATGGCGGCGTTTGCGCAGTTTGGTTCCGATCTTGATGCGGCGACGCAGCGTTTGCTGGCGCGTGGGGCAAGGCTGACGGAACTGCTGAAACAGGCGCAGTATTCGCCGCTGACCATCGCCGAGCAGGTGATCGTGATTTACGCGGGCACCAAAGGGTATCTGGACAAGATCGACGTCAAATCGGTGACAAGGTTCGAGAAGGGTTTGCTGGCGCATTTGCGCACGCATGACCAAGCCTTGCTGGACGATTTGCGCGACAACGACCGCAAGGTTGAGGGTGATTTGGAGAAGTCCATTCGGGCCGCTCTGGATGCTTTCGCCAAAGACTTCGCCTGAAGGCCGGATGGAGTAAGCTGGGATGGCGAACCTGAAGGTTCTGAAACTGCGGATCGCGACGGTCAAATCGACCCGCAAGATCACCAAGGCCATGCAGATGGTGGCCGCCGCAAAACTGCGCCGGGCGCAGGAAGCGGCTGAAGCGGCGCGGCCCTATGCCAGCCGGATGGAAGCGGTTCTAGGCAATCTGGCGCGAGGCTCGGCTGGGGCGGCGAATGCGCCGAAGTTGTTGTCGGGAACGGGCAAGGATCAGGTGCATTTGCTGATTGTTGCCACGTCTGAACGCGGGCTATGCGGCGGGTTCAATTCGTCGATTGCCAAACTGGCGCGGGCAAAAGCGCAGGAGCTGATTGCGGCTGGGAAAACCGTGAAGGTTCTGACGGTCGGGAAAAAGGGGCGCGAGCAATTGCGCCGCGATTTTGGCGACAAGATGATCGCGCATGTCGATCATTCGGCGGTCAAAAAACTGGCCTATGTGAATGCGCAAGCGGTGGTTTCCGACGTGCTGCATCGGTTCAACGCCGGTGAGTTTGACGTGGCAACGGTATTCTACAGCCGGTTCCAATCGGTCATCGCGCAAGTGCCGACGGCACAGCAATTGATACCGGCTTTGGTGCCGGAGGGCAGCGCGGGCGTGACCTATGATTACGAGCCGGACGAGGAAACAATTCTGACCGAGTTGCTGCCGCGTTCGATCGCGACGCAGGTTTTTACCGCATTGTTGGAAAACGGCGCGTCCGAACAAGGGGCGCGGATGTCGGCGATGGATAACGCCACCCGCAACGCCGGTGAGATGATCGACAAGTTGACGATCCAATATAACCGCTCGCGTCAGGCCGCGATTACCAACGAACTTATCGAGATCATTTCGGGCGCCGAAGCGCTTTGAGATTGGGAGAGAAATAATGGCAAAAGCTGCTGTCGGCAAAATAACGCAAATCATCGGCGCGGTCGTGGACGTGCAATTCGGCGATCATCTGCCCGAAATTTTGAACGCGCTGGAAACCCACAACAACGGCAAACGGCTGATTTTGGAAGTGGCGCAGCATCTGGGTGAAAACACCGTGCGCTGCATCGCCATGGATGCGACCGAAGGCTTGGTGCGCGGCGAGAAAGTAACCGATACCGGCGGGCCGATCACGGTGCCGGTGGGCAATGCCACTTTGGGCCGGATTTTGAACGTGATCGGTGAGCCGATTGATGAAAAAGGTGCGGTCAAGGCAAAGGAATTCCGCGCCATTCACCGCGACGCACCGGCGTTTGCCGAGCAATCCTCGGAAAGCAAGATTCTTGTGACCGGGATCAAGGTTGTGGACTTGCTGGCACCCTATTCCAAGGGCGGTAAAGTCGGGTTGTTTGGCGGTGCCGGTGTTGGCAAGACGGTTTTGATTCAGGAACTGATTAACAATATCGCCAAAGTGCATGCCGGATATTCGGTGTTTGCCGGTGTTGGCGAGCGGACCCGCGAGGGCAATGACTTGTATCACGAATTCATTGAATCTGGCGTGATCAACATTGAGGAACTTGAAAAATCGAAAGTGGCTTTGGTGTATGGCCAGATGAACGAGCCACCGGGAGCGCGGGCGCGGGTTGCTTTGACGGGCTTGACGCTGGCCGAGCAGTTCCGCGACCAGTCGGGCACCGACGTGTTGTTCTTTATCGACAACATCTTCCGCTTTACCCAAGCCGGTTCGGAAGTATCGGCACTGCTGGGCCGTATTCCTTCCGCCGTGGGTTATCAGCCGACATTGGCCACCGATATGGGCCAGTTGCAGGAGCGGATTACTTCGACCCGCGCGGGGTCAATCACTTCGGTGCAGGCGATTTACGTGCCCGCCGATGACTTGACCGACCCGGCGCCAGCGACATCTTTCGCGCATTTGGATGCGACAACGGTTTTGAGCCGGGCGATTTCGGAATTGGGCATTTATCCCGCCGTGGACCCGCTGGACAGTTCCAGCCGGATCATGGACCCGCAGGTTGTGGGCGAAGAGCATTATCAGGTGGCCCGTGACGTGCAGGGTGTGTTGCAGCGTTATAAATCGCTGCAAGACATCATCGCCATTCTGGGCATGGACGAGCTTTCCGAAGACGACAAACTGGCGGTCAACCGTGCTCGCAAGATTCAGCGGTTCCTCAGCCAACCGTTCGACGTGGCGCAGGTGTTTACCGGATCGCCCGGTGTGCAGGTGCCGCTGGAGGTGACGATTGATAGCTTCAAACGCGTCGTTGCCGGTGAGTTTGACCATCTGCCGGAAGCGGCGTTCTATATGGTTGGCGGCATCGACGAAGTGATCGCCAAAGCGCAACGCATGGCAGCGGCGGCCTAGGGGGGATCATGGCGGATACGCTGCAATTCGATCTGGTTTCGCCGGAACGGCTGTTATCCTCGGTGCAGGCCACGCAAGTGGAACTGCCCGGTGCCAGCGGTGACATGACGGCGATGCCCGACCATGCGCCGCTGCTGACCAGCTTGCGTCCGGGGATTGTGCGGGTGCATGCGGGGGCGGCGGTGACGGAGTATTTCCTGACCGGCGGGTTTGCTGAGTTATCGGGGTCATCGTTGTCGGTTCTGGCCGAGAATGCTGTGCCGAGGGCGGAAGTGACGCGTGGCATGCTGGACGCGGCTTTGGTTTCGGCAGAGGCATCTTTGGCGGATGCGACCGATGAAACGCGGACTTTGGCGGCGTTGCAGGTCAACGACATGAAGACATTGATCGAGGTGCTGGGACTTTAACCTGGGACCCATAAGGCCAAACTTGAGGACCCCCGCTTCGGCGGGGGTTTTTGTTTTTGGGGGTAACGAGAAGTTAGGAGTTTGTGGGCATTCTGATTCGGAAGATTGGGATGAGCTTTGGAGTGATCGATGGGTTGAGATATGTGCAAGGGTTCGTGACGGCGACTTCGGCGAGCGTGCTTATTGGGTCGATTGACGCGCAGCATTGGCGCAGTGATTTGAAACGCCGAGTTCAGCACTTTGGCTATCGGTATGATTACCGGGCGCGACGGGTGACGGCGACAGATTATTTGGGTCCGTTGCCAGGATGGCTGGACGTATTGGCGGCGCGGTTATTTAGTGACGGTGTTTTTCTTAAAAAACCGGACCAAGTTATCGTCAACGAGTATCAACCGGGGCAGGGGATCGCGGCGCATGTCGATTGTGAGCCGTGCTTTGGCGAAGTGATCGCATCTTTGAGCCTGTTAAGAGCCTGCCAAATGGACTTTCGGCAGATTGGGTTTGAGGAAAGCCGGTCCATGATATTGGAGCCAAATAGTCTGTTGGCGCTGTCTGGCCCGGCACGTTGGAATTGGTCACATGGAATTGTCGCGCGAAAAAGCGATGTGATTGATGGAGCGCGGGTTGAACGCGGGCGAAGGGTTTCGTTAACTTTTCGGACCGTGGTTTTGTGATGCTCAAGTCGGCAAGGATGAGAATTTGGGGAACTCCGAATATCCGGGGGTTTAGATGGTAGGATAGGTGATTTCACCCATCATTCCAAACCTTTAGAGGATTGGCGAAGGCCGATGATCGGTGCGAGTACCCATCCTACGGGCGGATTTCAGCGGCGTTTGATTTAGATAGTGCGCAAAATGCGCACCCTACTTTTGCGGATAATATGCCTCATAAATCGGCCCAAGGGTCGCGTCTGAGAACAAGCTCGACACCGAATTGCCGTTGGCGATGTTGAGGATGGCTTGGGCGAAGATCGGCGCGGTTGGCACGATGCGGATGTTCTTGCATTTCTTGACCGCCTCGGTCGGCTCGATGGAATCGGTGACGACAAGCGATTTGAGGTTGGATTTGACGATCCGCTCCAAAGCGGGGCCAGAAAGAACGCCGTGGGTGATATAGGCGTGCACTTCGCGCGCCCCATTGGCCGCCAAAAGTTCCGAGGCTTTCACCAGCGTGCCCGCCGTATCAACGATATCGTCTACGACGATGCAGACGCGGTCTTTGACGTCGCCAATGACGTTCATGCTCTCGACCTCGCCGGGGCCGCGGCGGCGTTTGTCGACAATCGCCAGATCGGCGCGGATGCGTTCGGCCAACTCACGGGCCCGCGTGACCCCGCCGACGTCGGGCGAGACGACAGTGATGTCATCGAGGCTGGGAAAATGGTGGCTGATGTCGAGCGCGAAAACCGGCGAGGCGTAGAGGTTATCGACCGGGATGTCGAAGAAACCCTGAATCTGCGCGGCGTGCAGATCCAGCGTCAACACCCGTTCGATTCCGGCCTGGGTCAGCAGGTTGGCGACCAGTTTTGCAGTGATCGGCGTGCGCGCCTTGGTGCGGCGGTCTTGCCGCGCATAGCCGAAATAGGGGATGACGGCGGTGATGCGATGGGCCGACGAGCGGCGCAGAGCATCAGTCATGATCAGCAGTTCCATCAGATTGTCGTTGGCCGGGTTCGAAGTGGACTGGATGATGAACATGTCTTCCGAGCGGACATTGTCGAACACTTCAACGAAAATCTCCTGGTCGTTAAAGCGCTCCACCCGTGTCGAGACCAGTTCAACCGCCGTGCCGCGATGCACCGACATGCGCTTGGCGATGGCTTTGGCCAAAACCGGGTTGGCATTGCCGGCGATCAGTTTGGGCTGGATGTTGGGGTTCATTTTGTGCCCTTTGTTGGCCGGTAACCGCAAAGCGGTTTTGCGGTTTGCCTTTAGCACCCCACTGTGCCCTTGCAAAGCCTCGCGCAGAAGGTTTTGCGCTTGATTGCGATTTCGTCTTTTTGTTTGGTTGTTCTTGAGTGTTACGTCGAGGTCGTGCCCGGACCTAAGCGCTTTGCGTCTGGTTCTTGCCGGCCCGCTTGGCCTGCAGCACCAGCCTTTCGGCCCGCGCAATGAAACTTTCGCGGGTGTCTCCCGGCAACAGCACGGTGGTGCCAAATGACGCGGTTATCGAGCCGATTTCCGCGCCGGTTTGTTGCGATGTCCAGTTGATGGCTGAAAATGACAAGCGCAATTTCTCCGCAACCAAATGGGTGTCTTGCAGCGAAAGATCGGTGAACAGGATGACAAATTCTTCACCGCCATAACGGGCAACAGTGTCTTTGCCTTTCACGTTCTGGATCAAATTGGCGGCAAAATGACGCAAAACGGTGTCGCCCGTCTCGTGCCCCCATTTTTCGTTGAGCGGCCCAAAGGCGTCAAGATCGGCAATCGCCAGCGACAGCGGCGTCTTGCGTTGGCGGGCGTTAAAAATCGCTTCGCCCAGCAACAAATCAAAGCGCCGCCGATTCGGCAGTTTCGTCAAATGATCGACCGAAGCAGTTTTTCGGATTTCGGTCATTTCCTTTTCCAGACTGGTGACCTTGGCCTTGCTGCGCTCGAGCTGGCTTTCAAGTTTGCGCCCGGCGTCGAGTTGCGTTTGATTGGCTTTCATCAGTGCGCCGACGGCCGCGACCAATTCCGGCCGCGAGGCGTTGAAGCCAAGGCCACGCTTGACGTGCCGCAAGTCACTGCTGACGGCGTTGGAATCGTCGATGCTTTGGTTGATGGCACCGGAAACATCAACCATTGTGCCGGCAAGGCCATTGCTGAATGCTGCCAGTTCATCGCTCAGCGAACGCTCGGCAACATGCGTTTGGTAGAGCTCCATCAGACTTGCGCGGGTCAGGCGCGCGCCGGTGTTCATTGCCAGATCAAGGGCTTTGTTGATGGCCTCGTTCTTGCGCGAGGCATAAACATACCAGACATGAAAGCTTTCGGGCGCCAAGCGCGTATTGGTTTCGCGGGCAAAGCGAAGGGCGCGTTGCGCCACCGCGTCGCTGTCAACATCGCCGGGGTCAGCGACGATGGCGCGTGAAACTTGTCCCGACATGCTTTCTCCTTGGCGCTCTGCTGATCCCTACATGCCCGCGCGGAGTATAGATTTGCTTAACGGAGCGAATTTGAATGGGGTGGCGGGCAGCAATCGAATTTGCGGCGCCGGCGGCCATCGCCGTTCACACAGCGTTCATTTTCATAATGGTAACGATGGGAGGTTACGTGCTTATTTGTTGGGGGGCTTTTTGATGAGCATTCTAGGTAAATCCGCTTTGGCGATCGCCATGGTGGTAATGTCTTTGTTCGCAGGATCTGCGGCCAAGGCATTGACGGCCTGTCCGGATACGGGCGGGTATGATCGGTACTTCAGCCTGACCATGACAGCGCCGACGACGGCGACATGTTACGCCTGGGGCGAAAACAACGATTCGAACGATGCCGATTTCCAGGCGCTGCTGCTGGCAGATTTTCCGGGCATTACTCTGCTCGACAAAAACAGCGAAGGGCCATCGGGACTGCTTGACTCAACCAGCGGCCTTAACGGTGGCACGGGCGGGTTCTTCTCGTTCGACATGACCGGTCTGACCAATGTGATCCTGGCGTTCAAAACCGGGATCGGCCAGTGCGGACCGCGGGGCGACAAACACGCTTGCGATCCGGCATTCGCCGCGTTCCAGATATTTGGAACTGGCATCATTTCCGGAACTTGGGGGGTGAATTTGCAACAGGGTCTGTCGCACATTTCGCTCTATGGTTCGCGGGGCCCGTCGCCGGTGCCCCTGCCAGCGGCACTGCCGTTGCTGGCTGCGGGATTGGGTGTGATTGGGTTGATCAAACGGCGTCGCAAGGCCGTCTGAGCCAAAAATACTGCAAGAATCTAAACGGCGGCCGCACTGGCCGCCGTTTTTTTGTTTTAAGGCGGCATATATATATTGCTCGATCGGCCCTGCGACCAAATGGTCATCATTTTGTTGTGGAAATGTCAAAGATATCGCTTGCACGCCGCCGCATCCTTGCCTAGATAGGCCCTCACCGAAGCGGCCAAGCTGCTTTGGCGAAAAAAACTACAGTGATCGAGCGGGCAGCGGATGCGCCAGAAATGGCGGTCGTTCCCGTGTTTGTCTCTGCGCTCTTTGAAACTGTTGACTATGAAGGGATATGCGGGCGGTTTGGTTTGTTTCGACGGACTGACTTTCTGTATATCTGGCCACTAGGTTTGGTTTGCTCGCGAGGGTAGATTGGATC
>JANMOK010000266.1:0-2825 GCA_031369165.1 Paracoccaceae bacterium | reverse complement strand
GCGAGGAATCGCCTCAAACCCCGCCAACCGCGACGCCACCGCCTCGGCCACGGCTTTTTGACCGTTCACAAAGCACGCCGCTTCGCCAACGCCAAACGTCGTCACTTCTACCAAGTCGGGGCAAGTCACCAGAAAGGTTCCATTGTCATCAGGCGTCAGTTCAATCGGATAGGCGATCATCTTTGTTCCCTTTGGCTTTGTCACACATCTTCATTTCAGCCCCAAATCCTTCAAAATCTTGTTGACGAGCCCAGACCCAAGTTACTTCCCCGCGCCGTGCACTGGCATTTGCGATTTTCTGTCGCCCAGTCGAACCGTCAAATGTGCCGACCCGCCCTTGTGGGTTTCAGACGTGCACCCGCGCTGCGTCAGAAGCCGTTTCAGTTCGCGGCTATTCATTGCGCGAAATACACGTTGATATGCCGAATGTCAACATAAGTGTTGATTTTGAAATTGCTCAATCTGAATCACTGCCTCCCGTTAGTACGGGCAAAGAATGGTGCCAACCATTGAATGATTGGTTAGCGGCTAAAATTGCGACCTAAGGCCCCTCCACATCCGTCGCCGCAAAATCCCCGCCCACAAACAGCAGCGGCATCCCCCCGACTTTGGCAACCGCATAGCTCATGCAGTCACCAAAATTCAGCGCAGCCGGATGTCGGCCCTTGCCAAAGCGGGTGAATGCGACCCGTGCCGCGTCAGCATGTTCGGCGGCGAACGGTAACACAACCAATTCAGCCGATCTGACAAAACCATCGAAAGTCGCCAGCATCGCCGGGGCAAATCGCGTGCTCAAGACGATATGCGCCTCTAGCAAACCATGCGCAGCTACTTTCGGTGCGCCGTCTTCAAGCACCAATTCCAGCAGCCTTTCGTAACCCGGTTCCGCCGACACAATGGCAATCAACGCCGAGGTTTCAACCAAGATCAATTCGGCAAACCGTTCTCGTCATAGCCAAGTATCTCGTCATCGCTCATGTCGGTCAGGCGCGGCAGTTTTGCGGTTTTTCGAATGGCCGCCAAAATCGCCTCACGTTTGGCAGCAACATCCGCCTCGCGTTTTTCCATTCCGCGCTTGACTTCATTCGCCAGCGCCATCCGGATCGCTTCGGTAATCGTGACCCGGTTCTGCGCCGCAACTTGCCGCGCCAGATCGGCCACTTCGGTATTCCTGATCGACAGGCCCATGACTTTGCAATCTATACAGTTCAGTTTGTATATACAGTCGTCTATTTTGATCAATTGTCAATACAAGACTACGCGAATATACGCACACCCCCATTGCCCTTCCCCCCTCCCCGGTCCAACATCACCCCAAACCCCGGAGGCCGCGATGCACCCTTTCCTCACTCATCTCACCTCGGAACTGGCCACTCTGCAATCCGCTGGCCTCTATAAGACCGAACGCATCATCACCTCGCCGCAATCCGGCGAAATCACCGTTGGTGGCGAAAAAGTCCTCAACTTCTGCGCCAACAACTATCTCGGCCTCGCCGATTCCCCCGAACTGGTCGCGGTCGCCCGAAAATCCCTGCAAACCTACGGCTACGGCATGGCCTCGGTGCGGTTCATCTGCGGCACTCAATCTGGCCACAAAGACCTTGAATCCACCATCGCCGCCTTCCTCGGCTTCGATGACGCCATCCTCTATTCCTCGTGTTTCGACGCCAACGGCGGGCTGTTTGAGACGTTGCTGGGCGAGGAGGACGCCATCATCTCGGACGCGCTCAACCACGCCTCGATCATCGACGGCGTGCGCCTGTGCAAGGCCAAAAGGCACCGCTATGCCAACAACGACATGAAGGCTTTGGAGGAGGAGTTAAAGAAAACCACCGACGCCCGCTTCCGCCTGATCGCCACCGATGGAGTGTTCTCGATGGACGGCATCATCGCCAACCTGCGCGGTATCTGCGATTTGGCCGAACGTTACAACGCGATGGTCATGGTCGATGACAGCCACGCCGTCGGCTTTGTCGGCAAACACGGGCGCGGCTCGCCCGAGCATTGCGGTGTCGAAGGCCGCATCGACATCATGACAGGCACTTTGGGCAAAGCGCTGGGCGGCGCGATGGGCGGCTATACGGTGGCCAAACAACCGGTCATCGACTGGCTGCGCCAACGCTCACGCCCCTACCTGTTCTCCAACTCGCTGGCCCCGGTCATTGCGGCCACCTCGATCAAGGTGTTTGATTTGATCCGCAACGGCGACGATCTCCGCGCCAAACTGACCACCAACGCCCACAGTTTCCGCAGCCAGATGACCAAACTCGGCTTCACCCTGGCCGGGGCCGACCACCCGATCATTCCGGTCATGCTTGGCGAAGCCCCCTTGGCACAGGAAATGGCCACTCGACTGCTGGCCAAAGGCATCTACGTCACCGGCTTCTTCTTCCCCGTCGTCCCACAGGGACAAGCCCGCATTCGCACCCAAATGTCCGCCTCCCATTCGCCCCAAGACATCGACCGCGCCGTTACCGCCTTTGCCGAAGTGGGAAAGGAACTGTGTGTGATCTGATGGATGAATTGCCGATGTCCTTCCGACGTGACTTCTACACATTCAATGCAGAACCTCACTTGGATTTGAGAGCCCCCGGCATCTATGAATGGCGCATCGATGGCGTTGGTATTTACATTGGTAAGGCATTGAAACTGAAGAGTCGGATTAGAGCGTACCCCAACAACGTTAGGCGAATGATTGTGGGCCTTTCTTGGCATAGCGACAAAAAAAGAGACTTTCGCAAAATTCATAGGGCTCTGCGCGAAGCGCATGACAAAGGACTGGTAGTCACACTTTCGGTTCTAGAAAACTGCCCAAGTGACAATCG
>JANMOK010000234.1:0-6360 GCA_031369165.1 Paracoccaceae bacterium | reverse complement strand
CCCCAGATCGTCTCCAGAAAACGGATAGCGCGGTTGTCATACTCCGGCTCTGAAATTTGAGAAACCATGATGAATTGACCCGTTACCCCCGCCGCCGAAAGCTAGCACGGATTGGCCAAAATACAAGTAAATTGCTGAACGGCCATTCAATGTGGCTGGACGGATGGCCAGCTTTTGTGCGACTAAGCCGGGGTATCAACCGGAGTGACGCCTTTGAAGACCTGGGACGCCATTGTTATCGGCGGCGGGCATAATGGCCTTGTGAGTGCGTGTTATCTGCAGCGATCCGGTCTTGATGTGGTGGTGTTGGAAAAGAACGATTGGGTCGGTGGGGCGGCAGTCAGCCGGTCGCTGACACCGGGATTTACCTATTCCAATTGTTCCTATGTGTGCTCGCTGTTTCGCCCGGAAATCATGCGCGATCTGGAATTGCCAAAACATGGGCTGCAGATCATTTCCTACGACGGCGGCTGCACCTTTACCCGCGACGGCGACTATCTGGCCAATTACCGCGACCCGGACCGGCACCGGCGCGAGTTCGCGCGGTTTTCGCCGAGGGATGCCGAGGCGTATGATCGTTACGCGCGGGATGCGTCTAGGCACACGCGGTTCATCCAGCCGTTGCTGATGCGCACCGCGCCCGATCCGGCGTCGTTTCGGCCGCGGGATATTTCGGAACTTTTGTATCTGGGCCGCAAGTTTGGCGCGCTGAGCGGCAAGCAGATGGCCGAGACTTTGCGGTTCTGGACAATGTCGGTGTCGGATTATCTGGACCAGTATTTTGAGACCGATGTGATCAAGGCTTATCTGGCGCAATCGGGGATTATCGGCACCGCGCTGGGACCGATGTCGCCGGGGACGGCATATGTTTTGCTGCACCATTATATGGGCGAAGTGGACGGATCGACTGGCTCGTGGGGCTATGCGCGTGGCGGTATGGGGGCGATTACGCAGGCGCTTGCGCGGTCGTTTGAGGCTTCGGGGGGCACCATTCGAACCGGTGCTGGTGTCGAGCAGGTGCTGGTGCGGAACGGTCGGTCTGAAGGTGTGGTGCTGGAGGGTGGTGAAGAGGTGCGCGGACGCAAGGTGGTATCGAACGCCGATGTGAAACGGACGTTCCTGAAGCTGGTTGATGAAAAGAATTTGCCGGAAAATTTCGTCAATCGGGTGAGGAATTTCAAGATTCGCGGCTCGTCGGGCAAGGTCAATATTGCCTTGGATTCATTGCCGGTTTTCCCCGCCTTGCCCGATGGAAGCCCGTGCATTCGCGGGGATATGCATTTCACCGATTCGGTTGAGCGGCTGGAACGGGGTTACGACGATTGGAAGGCCGGAACATGGTCGAAAGACCCGTTTCTGGATATGATGATCCCCACCATGATGGACCCGACAATGACATCTCCGGGGAAACATTTCATGTCGGTGTTCGTGCAATACTGCCCGCCAAAAGTGCAGGGCCGTGAATGGACCGATGCGGACCGCGATGCGTTTGGCGAAACGGTCATCAGCCAAATCGCCGAATACTCGCCCGGCTTCCGCGACCGGATCGTGCACAAGGAAGTGCGCACCCCGCGTGAGTTGGAGGCCGCGGTTGGCCTGACCGAAGGCAATATTTTCCAAGGCGAACTGACGTTTGACCAGTTGCTGTTCAACCGCCCGGTTCCCGGCTACGCGCAATACCGATCCCCCATTCAGGACCTGTATATTTGCGGATCGTCCACCCATCCTGGCGGTGGCGTCATGGGGGCACCGGGGCGCAATGCTGCGAAGGAGATTTTGCGCGATTTGAGGAATTCTGCGCCGGTATTCAGCGAGGCGCATGATGTCATTTGACGCGATTGTCATCGGTGCGGGCCACAACGGGCTGACGGCGGCGACGGTTTTGGCGCAATCGGGGCGCAAGGTTTTGGTGCTGGAAGGCAGTTCGGAGGTGGGCGGCGGGGCGCGGACGGTCGAGTTTCATCCGGGTTTCAAGGTTTCGCCGGTGGCGCATTTGGTCAATCGGTTGCATTCGAAAGTGATTTCGACGCTGAAGCTGGAAAAGCATGGTTTGGAACTTGGTAAGGGTTCCGCAAAGACCGTGGTTTTGTCGCACAACGGACCGGTCCTATTGCATGGCGGTTGGGGTGAAAGGCTGGACGGTGTGGCCAGCGAGGAAGACCGCAGATGGGGCGAAATGCGCAAGGTTTTGCTAGGGCAAGCCGAGTTTCTGACCCCGTTTTTGGCGCGAAAAGCCAGCCAATTGGGGCAGTTTTCGTGGCGCGATAAGGCATTCTTGGCTGGTCGCGCAGTGGCTTTGCGGCTGAAAGGCCGTGAGAAGTTTGAGGACTTTCTGCGCATGTTGTTGATTTGCGTAGCTGACGTTGCCGAAGAATGTCTCGGTGATGATCGGTTGCAGGCCTTGGCCGGGTTTGATGCGGTTTTGGGGCAACGGCTGGGGCCAAGGTCGCCGACGTCGTTGCTGGGGTTGCTCTATAAGCTGTCTGGGGGCGTCAACGGTGTGCCGGGTGGGCAGGTGGTGCCAAAGGGCGGAATGGGGACTGTAGCGGCTGCGTTCGCGGCCTCGGCGCGGGCCAGCGGGGTGGTGTTGCGATGTGGTGCCAAAGTGGCGCGGATTTTGGTTGAGGATTATCGCGCGGTCGGCGTTGTATTGGCCGACGGCAGCGAGATTCGGGCGCGAGTGATTGTGTCGGCAACCTCGCCGCAAAGCACGTTGTTGGGGTTGGTCGGGGCGCAACATTTGGACTCTGGGCTGGTGCGTGCGCTGAGCATTCTGCCGGGTAAAGGCAATGTGGCGAAGCTGCATCTGGCGCTGGATCGGGTGCCGGATTTGGCGGGCATGTCCGGGCGGTTTGTGATTGCCGATAGTTTGAACGAGGTTGAACGCGCGTTTAACTCGTCGAAATATGGTGAATTGCCAGAGCGGCCAGTGTTTGAATTTGTCTTGGATAAGTCAGGTGCGCCCGACAGCGCATGCGTGGTTTCCGCCTGTATTCCCTATGCGCCATTTGATTTGAAGCAAGGCTGGGATAAGGGCCGAAAAGTTCTGACCAAGGCGGTGATGAGCCGCCTGGAAGAACATGCCCCCGGCATCGACAAAACCGTGGTTCATGCCGAACTGCTTGCCCCACCAGATTTGGAAGCGAAATACGGCATCCCCGGTGGGCATTGGCATCACGTCGATATGTCGGCGGATCGCATGCTGATGTTGCGGCCATTGCACGAACTGGCCGGCTATCAGAGCGCCATCCCCGGTTTGACCCTGTGCGGGGCCGGCAGCCACCCCGGTGGGGGCATCTGTGGCATCTCGGGTTTGAACGCTGCACAATCGGTGATTGCAGGAGACGCAGTATGAGAGCGCTGGAGGCGATGAAGGCAGATCAGGGTCATTGGCACCAGACTTTGCGTTCCACCCCCTACACGGCCCGTATAGCGGCTCTGATGCAGGGTAGCCATTGGTCGAACTGGTCGGGCTATCAATCGGCGCAGATTGTGCAGGACGAGGAGCTGGAATATTTCGCCATCCGATCGACAACCGCGCTGTTCGACGTATCGCCGATGACGAAATATGCGATTCAAGGGCCCGATGCCGAGGCGTATCTGAACCGCGTGACCCTGCGCGATGTGACCAAGCACGCGGTGATGCGGGTGCAATATACCGCTTGGTGCGATGATGAAGGGCAAGTGCTGGACGATGGCACTTTGTTCCGGTTCAGCGCCACCGAATTTCGGTTGTGTGCGCAGGAGCGGCACCTGCCTTGGCTGCTGGATTGCGCGATTGGTTATAATGTGGCGATCCGCGAAGTGACCGAGGAGATTGCCGGTCTGGCGGTTCAGGGTCCGACGTCCTGTGCGGTGCTGAAAGCGGCGGGCTTTGCGGGCGTTGAAGCTCTCAAACCGTTCCAAATGCGCGATTATGACGGGATCATGATCTCGCGCACCGGGTTTACCGGCGATTTGGGATATGAGGTTTGGTGCAAGTCCGCCGATGCCTTGGCCTTGTGGGACCGGATTTGGGACGCTGGGCAACTGCGCGGGATTACCTCGATTGGTTACGTCGCCCTGAACAAAGCCCGAATCGAGACCGGGTTCATCGTTGCCCAAGCCGATTTCGTCGCCGCCTGGTCGGTGCTGCGCGAAGATCGTGGCCGCAGGCCCGATGAAATTGGGCTGGGTTGGCTGCTCGATTTCAAGAAGGGCCAATTCAACGGACGCCGGGCATTGCTGGCGAACAAGCCCAAGCATTGTCTGGTGGGGCTGGAGATTGAGGGCAATGTCCCGGCGGATAGGGCGGTAGTCTATCACACCGGCAAAAAGGTTGCGGGCATCATTACCGCCGCCTGTTGGTCGCCGATGGCCAAGCGCAACATCGCGCTGGCCAGCCTCGATTTGCCCTATGGCGAAGCGGGAAAAGACGACCTTTGGGTCGAGATTTATGCCTTGCGCGAACTGCGCTATTACAAGGCGATGAAGCGGGCAAAAGTGGTGCCGCGACCCTTCGTTGTGCTTCCGCGCCGCACCTTGACACCGCCGGCGGATTTCTGATGGGCGAGCGCGAGCGCCAGTTGGAATTCTTGCGCACGCCGGTGGGTGAGTACTGGTCGGGCCGGGCGCGTTATGGCGCGGCAACGTGGTTTTACGAACACGGCGAAATGCCTGCGGATGTGCTGGAAATCTATCGGATTTCGTGTCGGTTGGATGCGCAAGACCCGCTGCCGATCATTTTGGAACGGTGTGGGGCGAGTGTGTGGACGGAATCAGTTCCCCGCTAACAGTGACGCGTTGCCGCCTGCAGCCGTTGTATCGATGCAGAGGTGGCGCTCGAGCAGGTAACGGTCGGGTGTGTTTTGGGACGTGACAAGCGGGATGATCGGGCCATTTCTTTGCGCTAATGCGGCGCGATAAGACCGCGCGTTTGGAACGTTCCAAAAGGCGACGGCGGCGAAACCATGCAAGGTTGTCAGGGCTTCGGGGGGTAGGATTCCGTCGAGCGAAATCACGGATTTTGAAGTGGTTTTTGCCATGCCCGGCGCTATGACGATTGCCGGGCAACCAGAGGATTGCGCTTCTTTCGCTTGTGCTTTGGCACTGGCGACATCGGGGCCAAGGCAGAGGATGATGCCGCGCGGATAGGTCGATAGCCGGTTGGATTCGCCGGTTGGGCCGGGCAAGTTGGTGGCGGATTGGGCGGTTGTCGTGGTGGTCAGATTGTTGATCGCGGATTGGACAGTTTGGGAGTCGATTGTTTGGTCGGCTGTCATGGCGATTGTTGGCTCTTTGGTCTGCGCAAACCGCGCCAGATAATGCGGCCCACCCGCCTTTGGTCCGGTACCTGACAGGTTCTCGCCGCCGAAAGGTTGGCTGCCGACAATCGCGCCGATCTGGTTGCGGTTGACGTAGATATTGCCCGCTTTGACACGTTCGACCAGCCGCTGAACCCGCCCGTCGATGCGGCTGTGCAGGCCGAAGGTCAGGCCAAAGCCGCTGGCGTTGATGGCGTCGGCGATTTGGTCGATTTCGGCGGCTTCAAAGGTGGCGACGTGCAGGACCGGGCCGAAGATTTCGTCCTTGAGATCGGCGATTCCGGCGACGCGGATCAGAGTTGGGGCGATGAAAGTGCCGGTCTTAGGGGCGGTGAGTTCGGCGAGAATGCGGCCTTCGGATCGGGCGAATTCGATGTGGGTTTGGATTTTCTTGCAAGCAGTTTCGTCGATTACCGGGCCGATGTCGGTGGCGTGCAACCACGGGTTTCCAAGCCGCAATTCCTGCATAGCGCCGGTCAGCATTTCGAGGAAATGCGGGGTGATGTCGGTTTGCAGATAGAGCATTCTGAGGGCGCTGCATCGCTGTCCGGCGGACTGGAAGGCTGAGGCGACGATGTCGCGCACGGCCTGTTCGGGCAGCGCAGTTGAATCAACGATCATTGCATTGATGCCGCCGGTTTCGGCGATCAGCGGGGCGCTGGGACTGCCGGTGGCGGCCATGGCGCGGTTGATGCGCTGGGCGGTGGCGGTGGAGCCGGTGAAGGCGATACCGGCGATGCGAGGGTCGGCGGCAAGGGGTGCGCCGATGGTGATGCCGCTGCCGCAAAGCAGGTGCAGGGCGGTTGCGGGGACGCCCGCTTGATGCAACAATTGCACGGCTTTATGGGCGATCAGCGGGGTCTGGTCGGCGGGTTTGGCGATGACGGCATTGCCCGCGGCAAGGGCGGCAGCGATCTGGCCGGTGAAGATGGCCAGCGGGAAATTCCACGGGGAAATGCAGGCGAAGATGCCGCGCGGGCTGGGGTTCAGACGCTCGGCTTCGTCGGCATAGAAGCGCAGGAAATCGACGGCTTCGCGCAGTTCGGATTCACAATCG
>JANMOK010000208.1:0-3341 GCA_031369165.1 Paracoccaceae bacterium | reverse complement strand
TGAGGTGGCGCAAGTGGCGCGCACGATTGCCCGGGTTTTGGGGTTGAACGAGGAATTGGCCGAAGCGATTGCCTTGGCGCATGACCTTGGCCACACGCCGTTTGGCCATACGGGTGAGGAAGCTCTGCACGAGATGATGACGCCGTTCGGCGGCTTTGATCATAACGCGCAGGCGATCAAGATTGTGACGTTGCTGGAGAGGCACTACGCGGGTTTCAACGGCTTGAATTTGACATGGGAGACGCTGGAAGGGCTGGCCAAGCATAACGGGCCGGTGACGGGTGTCGTGCCGCCCGCTTTGGCGGCTTATGACAGCGAGCACGATCTGGAATTGGCCACTTTTGCTTCCGCCGAGGCGCAGGTGGCGGCGATTTCCGACGACATCGCCTACAACAACCACGATCTGGACGATGGATTGCGGGCGGGGTTGTTTACCATTGAACAAATATGTGAACTGCCGGTGGTGGGAGATTGTTTCCGGGCGGTTGATAAGGAATGGCCGGGGCTGGATGCGGTGCGCCGTCGGCATGAGGCGCTGCGTCGGGTGTTTGGTCATATGGTCGAGGATGTGATCGCTGAAAGCGAACGCCTGCTAGCCGAAGCCAACCCGCTATCGGCGCAGGATGTGCGAATGTTGGGGCGTCCGGTGATCCGGTTTTCGCCACAGATGTTTGCCGATTTGAAAGTGATCCGCGAATTTTTCTTCACCAACATGTACCGCCATTGGAAAGTGCGCCGCATGCGCCGCAAGGCCGGGCAGATCGTGCGCGAAATGTTCGGCATTTTCATGGAAGACCCGCGCATGTTGCCGGATGACTGGCAGCATTGGGCGTCGAAAGGCGGGGATAGTCAGAAAGCGTGGGTGATCGCCGATTACATCGCCGGCATGACGGATCGCTATGCTCTGCAGGAATATGGCAAGCTGACCAATCCGATGGAGAAGGCGTGAGGGGGCGAAGATGAATCTTCAGGAATTCGCGTGGGTTGGCGGGCTGGTCGCGGCCGTGGCAACGGTCGTTTCGGTGCTTTTCGCCTCAATTCAGATCAGGAACAATACGCGTGCCATACGCGCGGCGGCCTTCCAGCAGATGGTGGCGTCCCGCGTGAGCCAACTTGACGCGCTGGCGGGCGACGCAAACCTGTGCAGTTTGGTTCTGCGCGGCGGCGACGATTTTGACAGTCTCGACCGGGTGGAAAAAGCCCGGTTCCGGTTCCATCTGCAGGCCTTCATTCGCCGCGCCGAAAACGCCTGGGTGCAGAACCGGCTTGGCACCATCTCCGACATGAAAGTGATTGGTCTGCACGAATCGATGGCGCGTATCTTTTCCTCGCCCGGTCAGAGGGATGCCTGGGCTATGATCCGCTTGGCAATTGATCCGGATTTCCGGGCCCACGTTGACGAAATTGTCCGGCTGGAAGCGGCGAAAGTGGGTGCAGCGGCGGCCTAGTTGTCCAGCGCTTTCCTCCATGCTATCCCCCTTAGCTTCCTACCTGGATGCCATTAATGAACTTGTTTGCTGATATCCGTGCCCTTGTCATCACCAGCCTTGATGCGCTGGTTGCCGAAGGTGCTTTGCCTGCTGGTTTGGACTTTGCCGCCGTATCCGTCGAACCGCCGCGTGACCCGCTGCACGGCGATATGGCCAGCAATGCGGCGATGGTTTTGGCGAAAGCTGCGGGCAAGAACCCGCGTGAGCTTGCGGCGGCTTTGGCGCTGAAGTTGGCAGCGGACCCCCGCTTGGCTTCGGCGGATGTCGCGGGGCCGGGGTTTTTGAATTTTCGCATAAAGCCCGAGAATTGGTTTGGGCTGATCCCGTCGGTGCTGGCAAATGGCACCGATTTTGGCCGCTCGAATGTGGGCGCGGGGCGGAAAATCAATGTCGAATTTGTTTCTGCCAACCCGACCGGCCCGATGCATGTGGGCCATGCGCGTGGTGCGGTGTTTGGCGATGCTTTGTGCGGGCTGCTGGACTATGCGGGCTACAAGGTGACGCGGGAGTATTACGTCAACGATGGCGGCGGGCAGGTCGATGTGCTGGCACGCTCGGCTTATGAACGCTACCGCGAGGCGCATGGGTTGATGCCGGAAATCACCGAGGGGCTGTATCCGGGTGATTACATGGTGCCGGTCGGCGCGGCTTTGAAAGAAAAGTTTGGCGCGCAGTTTCTGGACCAACCGGAATCGGTTTGGCTGGACGTGATCCGCGATTTTTCAACCGACGCGATGATGGCGATAATCCGCGAGGATTTGGCGGCGCTGGGCGTGAAGATGGATGTGTTCTATTCGGAAAAGTCGCTGTATGGCACCGGTCGCATCGAGGCCGCATTGGCCGATTTGAACGCGCGCGGGCTGATTTACGAAGGCACGTTGGAACCGCCAAAGGGCAAAGCGCCGGAAGATTGGGAACCCCGCGTGCAAACGCTGTTCCGCTCCACCGCGCATGGCGATGATGCGGACCGACCGATCAAGAAATCGGATGGGGCCTGGACTTATTTCGCCCCGGATATTGCCTATCATTTTGTCAAGATCGCCCGTGGATTTGACGAATTGATCGACGTTCTGGGTGCCGATCATTCTGGCTATGTCTAACGGATGAAAGCCGCCGTAGCGGCCCTTTCCGGTGGTCGGGTGCCGTTGGACGTGAAGCTGATCCAACTGGTAAAACTGTTCAAGAACGGCGAGCCGTTCAAGATGAGCAAGCGGTCCGGCACGTTTGTGACCGCACGCGATTTGGTCGACGAAGTGGGTGCCGATGTCACCCGTTTTACCATGCTCACCCGCAAGAACGACGTGGCGTTTGATTTTGATTTCGCCAAGGCGCTGGAACAGTCGAAGGACAACCCGGTTTTCTATGTGCAATATGCGCATGCCCGCGTGTGTTCGGTGCTGCGGCGGGCGGTTGAGGCCGGGGTTGCGACTCACGATGCGATTTTGGCCAAAGCGGATTTGGCGCTTTTGGGCAATGTGGACGAGTTGAAGCTGATCCGGAAACTGGCCGAATGGCCGCGTTTGGCCGAATCGGCGGCACTGGCGCACGAGCCGCATCGGGTGGCGTTTTATTTATATGAATTGGCGTCGGAATTTCATGGCTTGCAGCATGCGGGAAAATTGGATGCGGCTTTGCGGTTCCTGAACGAGGAAAACCCGCAGCAAACCCAAGCCCGTCTGGCCTTAATTCGGTCGACGGCCATTGTCATAAGTGCAGGGCTTGCTATCCTTGGGGTGACCCCTGCCCAAGAGATGTAGCAAGAGGCGGAATATTTAGGGGTTGGAGCAGGTCTGCCCACAAGCTAAAGTGGTGCGGAAGAAGGCAACATACCTAATGCGTGACCAAAGAAGC
>JANMOK010000175.1:0-2259 GCA_031369165.1 Paracoccaceae bacterium | reverse complement strand
CTACTGCCGGTTCCGGCGAACAAAAACCGGTCAAGCGCGGCTCGGCCGATGACGCCGCCTTCATCCTGCAGAATGCAGGCTCTGTCATCATCGTGCCTGGATACGGCATGGCGGTTGCGCAAGCGCAGCATTCACTTCGCGAAATGGCCGACAAGCTGAAAAAGCACGGCGTCGACATGAAATACGCCATCCACCCGGTGGCGGGCCGCATGCCCGGCCACATGAACGTGCTGCTGGCCGAGGCCAGCGTGCCTTATGACGAAGTGTTCGAGCTGGAGGATATCAACTCGGCCTTTGCCCAGACCGACGTGGTTTATGTGATTGGCGCCAACGACGTGACAAACCCGTCAGCCAAGACTGACCCGAATTCACCCATCGCCGGCATGCCGGTGCTGGACGTGGAAAAGGCCAAGACGGTGCTGTTCGTCAAACGCTCGCTTGGGTCTGGCTATGCCGGCATCGAGAACCCGCTGTTCTTCATGGACAACACGATGATGTTGCTTGGCGACGCCAAGAAGATGACCGAAGATATCGTCAAGGCAATGGAATAAGTGGGGGTCTTGATGCTGCGCATCGTATTGGGTTTGGCTGTGCTGGCCGGTCTTGTGGCCTGCACCGATCAAACTGCGGCTCGCCCCGAAGTGATCGCCGCCAACCATTTCGTGTCGGGCCAGCCGCCGTCGCTGACCATCGTCAATATGAAAAACGTCGGTTCCGATGCATCGGAACACACCGGTCTGCTGATCAACGGGTCCGAGCAGGTGCTGTTTGATCCGGCGGGCAACTATCGTCACCCGCGTTCGCCGCGGGCAGGGGACGTGCATTACGGCGTGACCCCGACCATTTTCCAATCCTACAAATCTTTCCACGCCCGCAGCGACTATTACCTGACCATTCAGACCATGCCGTTAAGTTTGGCCCAAGCCGATGCGCTGATCGCGCGGGCGCAACAGCAGGGGCCGACCCGGCAAATGTTCTGCGCCGACACGGTTGCCTCGGTGCTGCAAGACATGCCGCAATTCGCCGACATCAGTCGCACCATGTTCCCCAGCGCCATCGAACGCTATTTCGCGCGCTATCCTGGGGTGTCGACGACGACGTTTTATGAAAATGACGAGGGAAAGAACTGAACTTTCAGTCGTGCTGTTTGGGCAGTGTCAGCCCGCGCCAGCGGATCATCAGTTCAACCTCGCAGGCCTTGAAGCCCAGATAAAATGCCAGTGACAGCAAGCCGGTGAAACTGATTTCAAGTAATTGCACGAACGCGCCTTCCTGCAAGGCGACCCAGCCGAATTTGGCGATGAATTTGTAGTTGGCCATGCCAAGTTGCAGCAAGTTGTAGGAATTAACAGCAAACAGTGCCCCCAAAATGCCCATTGCCAAGAACACCAACAGACTATGATAGGGCGCTGGGTGGAACCACTTGCGCCAGTTGGGTCGGGTTTCGGGTTGAGGGCGGGAAATTGTCCCGCCCGCGTTTTCGCTGTTCATTTTACCGCGAACGTCACTTTTAACGTCACGCGATAGGTTGAAACCTTGCCATCAACCACCGCAACCGATTGATCCTGCACCCAAGCCGAGGTGATGCCGCTGACTGACTTTGACGCTTTGGCAATCGCTTTGGCGGTGGCATCTTCCCACGATTTCGAGGAATCTGACAACAATTCCAGAACTTTCAAAACAGCCATAACACAATCTCCCTTTTCACAATGCAGTCCGATTTCCGGCGGCTGCTTCCGGATATTTGCCGGTCAAGGCGTCATTATTGCCGCGCGCTCAAACGTATTTGACAATGTTGTGCCATCGTCAAAGCCAAGGGTAACCGAAATTGTCTGCACGCTGCCCAACGGAAATGTGCCGTAAATCAGGTGATCTTCCGCGCTGATTTCGTTGGGATTGGTTTTGGTTCTATCGCAGATATCCAACACCCATTCGGTATCCGGCTCGGGCAGATTGATGCCGTAACGCACCGATTGAATGCCGCAGCGCATGGATTCCAGATGGGTAAAATACACCAGATCCTGCCCCTCCCATTCCCGCACCGCCAGCCAATTGGCTTTTGTTATATCCATGATCGGCTTGACCTCGGCGCTGGTCATGAAGGGCACTTGCGCCATAGCCGGGAAGGACAGGGCCAACAGCAAAGCCAGAACAAGCGGTCGACGCATCGGTGCCTCCTTGGTTGGCTACACCTTGGCGCAACAAAAGATTCCAATCAAGCGTGGCGATAGCCGCGCGGCGCAACCAAAGGTTTCAAGG
>JANMOK010000136.1:0-10337 GCA_031369165.1 Paracoccaceae bacterium | reverse complement strand
TTGCTTGGGGCGATGGAGTCGATTTGGTTCCTGATCGGAACAGAAATACCGGAAGATGTGAATGTCCGGGCCTTGCTGCGGGTGATGGATACGACCTGCCTCGATATCCGTTCGACCATGGATGCGGTCAACGCGACCTATGTCCGCCGCGTCGATATGCGCTTGCTCGAGATGGCCGAAGACAAGTAAGAAATGCTGGTTCTGGTCAGCGAAGTCGTCGCCGGGGTCGCTGAAGATGAATTGCACAGCCAGCCGCCGATTGACGCCAATGTGGCGACGGGTCGGACCAAAATCGATCTCGACACCAGTCTGGCAATCAGCAAAGCCGACCGCGTTGTGGCGCTGGAACGCACCCGCCACCGCTTGCCCACCGCCTTGGAGACGATGCGCGACAAGGGTATCGAGATCACGCCGAAAGTGGCAAAGGGACTGCGCGAGGGATGGACATTGGGCAGGTTGAGCATGGAATTGATGGAAATCCTGCGCGGGTTGATGGGGCTTTAGGCGTCTTCCAGCGCTGGCCGGAGGCCCCGGATCAAGTCCGGGGCAGCGGGGGGGGGGGTGACAGTTCGGGTGCGGGTCTGCGCCTTCGATCCAGAGAGGGGCGAGTGACCCTCGCTGGCCACGACGTTTCCTCAGCCACCGCACAGACGCCCCGCGTCTCGTGCCGCACCTGCCTGCCCCTTGGCAGGTGCGATGCACCAGCCCAGGCAGGCGCGGCACTCATGTTAGCGCGTGAGGCAGCCAAGTTCCGCACCGCCGTGGCTGAACGGGAAAACACCGTCCCACGGTGTTTTCTGATTCCGTTCAGGTCGGCGGCGCAGCCGTGGCTATCAACCAAGAACCGAGCGCCCAGCCCTCAGATCACCACCACATCCAGCGGCGGGAAGCCGTTGAAGCCGATGGAGGAATAGGTCGAGGTGTAGGCGCCGCAGCAGCGGATGATGAAGCGGTCGCCGCCTTTCAGGGCCATCGGCAATTGCACCGGGCGCTTTTCATAGAGCACGTCGGCGCTGTCACACGACGGACCGGCGAGGATGCAGGGGCCGGTGGGTTGGCCGTCGTGCGGGGTCAGGAACTGGTAGCGGATCGCTTCTTCCATGGTTTCCGCCAGACCGGAGAATTTGCCGATGTCGAGGTAAACCCAGCGGTGCAGATCGTCGCTGGATTTGCGGCTGACCAGCAGAACCTCGGCGGCAATCATGCCCGCTTCGGCGACCAGACCGCGACCGGGTTCGGCCATGACACGGCGGATCTGGCCGAAACGCGCAGTCACTTCGGCCATGACGGCGGCGGCGTAGTCGGTTGGGTGCTGGATTTCCTCGCCGTAGAAGGCCGGGAAACCGCCACCGATGTTCAAGAGATCAAGGGCGAAACCGGCGGCTTGGGCGTCGTTCCAGATCGCGGCGACTTGATCCTGCGTGCCGCGCCACATGGCGGCCTTGCGGGTCTGGCTGCCGACGTGGAAGCTCAACCCAACCGGGCGCAGGCCGCTGGCGCGGGCGAAATGGAGGAGCGCCAATGATTTGTCGCGGGCGCAGCCGAATTTGCGCGACAATGGCCAGTCGGCTTGCGAATTTTCGACCAAAACGCGGATGTAAACCTCGGCACCCGGCGCGTTGTCGGCGATTTTTTCGATTTCTTCTTCGGCGTCGGCAACAAACAGGTTGATGCCAGCGTTCCAAGCGAAAGCGATGTCGGATGGGCGTTTGACGGTGTTGCCAAAAGAGATGTCTTCCGGGGCGGCGCCAAGCGACAGGCAGAGTTCGATTTCACCACGCGAAGCGGCGTCAAAATGCGAACCGGCTTGCACCAAAGTTTCGATGACGCGGCGGTGCGGGTTGGCTTTCACCGCATAGTGGATGTCGGCGTGGCCAAGGCCCGCTTTCAACATACGGTATTGATTGGCCACGATATCGGTGTCGAGCACCAAGGTTGGGCGATCAAAGGTGGTGGCGGCAATGAAAGCCTCGATGCGCGAGGTTTCAGGGGCAAAAATGTCAGCGTTGCCGGTAAACCGGGATACGGTAGCGTTCATAATCATCTCCAAACAGACTCGGCCACAGAATGACCGCTCATTTCCAAAAGGAGACGTTACCGTCGCTACTTAAACACGTTGGACTTTCGTCCCAGGCCAGAGGCGCGTGCGTTGGCGTCTATAAGGCGGCATATGAGTCCGATTGCTGAATCGCGCAAGTAAAAATGTCGTGCAAATTGTATGTGACGGGGATTTTTTTACGCGGGTGGCGTAATTGTGGCCTGAGGGTCACGATTCTGGCCGAAGGCGAGGTTTGACATGCGGGATTATCCGGCGGAAAACGGCGTTGGGACACCAAAGGTTGCGGATATGTCTGACCTGACCACGATAGGTTTCGATGCGGATGACACGTTGTGGCATCACGAGGTGTATTACCAGATGACGCAGGACCGCTTTGCCGCGCTGTTGGCAGACCATGCGGACAAGGATCATTTGTCAGACCGGTTGCTGGCGGCGGAACGCAAGAACATCGGGCATTATGGTTTTGGGGTGAAGGGATTTACCCTATCGATGATCGAGACGGCGATTGATGTGACGGGCGGTGCTGTTCCAGCCAAGGTGATTGCCGAAATTCTCGAGGCAGGGCGCGAGATGCTGGCGCATCCGATCGAGGCTTTGCCGCTGGCACGCGAGGCGCTGGAGGCACTGGCGGGGCGCTACAGGCTGGTGCTGATCACCAAGGGCGATTTGTTCGATCAGGAGCGCAAACTGGCGCAATCGGGTCTGGGAGAATTGTTCACGGCGGTCGAGATTGTCAGCGGCAAAAGTTGCGCCACTTATCAACGCGTCTTTGCCCGCCACGGCGATGGTCCCGACCGGGCGATGATGGTGGGAGATTCGCTCAAATCCGACGTGCTGCCAGCCTTGGAGGCGGGCGCTTGGGGCGTGCATGTGCCCAATGAAAAACGCTGGGCACTGGATCATGCCGACGCGCCGGTTGGGGCGGCAAGGTTTCGCGAGATTGCCGATCTGGGCGGGTTGTTGGCGTTGATTGGCGGTTTGGATTGATTTGAGCGTTGCGCCGCCTAAATCGGCCAAACGTCGTTTTCCGGCCGGTCAAGCAAATTGAGGGCGGCGCGAAGCTTGTCGGTGTGGTCGGTGTCGAGACCTTTTTTCGTCTGCCAGTATTTGGTGTGCGCAAAAAATCCGGTACCGATCTTGCCGCTCAAGGCGACATCGCGCACCCCGGGTCCAAACAGCGGCGCGATCGGACCGCCGATCAAATCGCCCCACAACAGGCGACGGCGCGGGGCGAAGATATTGGTCCAGCGCACCGGAGCAAAGACGGCAGCGTGATGGGGTTGCCTGGGCTTGCCTGGCAAATCCTTGCGGGTGAAAGCGACGCTTTCAGCTTCTGGTTCGGGCGGGCAGATTGGCAGCGCCCTTTCGGCAATGCGGCGCGCCAGCACCGCACTGACCAAGCGGGTGACCAGATCAAGCTGTTTTTGGTACCAGCCATTGATCCAAGGTTTCAGGTCGTCAGCGTCGAAAAGCTGCTCGCGGTCGTCAACCAGCAGCACATGCGCATGCGACAGCGGCGAACCGAGGGTGACAAAGTCGGTGATTTTCCAAGCATCTTGGTGGCTTGCCAGATTGCGGGCATAGGCGCGCTGCGCCTCGCGCCAGCGCGACAAGGCTGGCGCGTCGGCGGCGGCACGCAAGGATTTCGCGGCGGCATCGATGTTGACAAGATCGGTTTGTGCGGTTTTCGGATGCGCATAGGTGCTGCAGCAGTTTGACCAGAAGAAGTTCAGGATGTCATAGCCGACGACGCTGCCGAGGCTGTGGCCGACAACGATTATTCGTTCGTAATCGTCGTCTTTGTGCAAGGCTTTCAGCATGTCGAGCCCGGCGCGGCGGATCGCATTTCGCGCCGCGATATTTGCTGGTGCGGCGGTCAGGTACTTGGCGGCGTCGCCAAGGAATTCGACCAAGACGGCGTGGCGCAGGATCCAAAACAAGATAACAAGGGCAGATGCCCCAGCGGCCCAAAGTGCTGCGCGACAAAAATCGTCTTGAACTACTTGCAGCACTTTCAAGCTCAACCAGCCAAACAGCGCGACGGCAGCGCCAAAGGCAACAGTCACCAAAATGCCGAAAAGCCAAGGGACACGCAACTTTTCTGGTACTCGTTTGGTGGTGCGGAAAAGAACGCGCCACAGCCACCAAAACACGGTCGAAAGGCTGGTCCCTTCCAAGAGATGGGCATAATAAAACTCGAAAAAGTCGGTCCTGACACGGTATTGGTCCTCGCTGGTGGACAGGCGACGCAATTCGAGGTTTGCCGATACTTCATCGACTTTGGCCCAAACCTGGCGAATGCCGCGTTTCGTCAAGGTGTTATCGGTGGTCCAAACCGCGTGGACAAAGCCGCGCAAGGTCTGCATCGGCGACTGATTGCCGATGCCGTGGATCACGATAACGGCGCGTTTCCGCGGGTCGGGCGGTTTATCGTTTCGGGCTGTTGCCAATGCCATTGCCACTCATCGATCAGGACGAAGCTACGATAACACGTTTTGAGTTGACGGTCGCGCGAAACGTTTCGAACGGACAGGGGCAGGCAGAAGAATTTTGGTCGAACTAACCGGACGTTCGGGCGTTATCGACCAAAACGTTGATGGTGATTTCGCCGGCGTGTTCGAACACCAAGGTCAGGGGAAAGTTACTACCCTGATTCAATTTTTCATCCAGCCCCATCAGCATGACGTGATTGCCGGCACGTTCGAGGGCAATTTCGGATTGCGCCGGAATGGTTAGTCCTTCCGGCAAGGGCTTCATCGAGGCAATGCCATCGACAACAGTATTTTCGTGCAGCATCGCACTTTTGGCGATGGGTGTTTCAAGCGACAGCAGGCGTTCGTCACCCGACCCGGAATTGATGATGTGCAGAAAAATTGCGCCGGAATGCGGCGTGACGCGGGCGTAGGCGTCCTCGACCCGGATATCTTGCGAAAAGGCCGGCGTGGAGATTGTCAGGAGGATTGCGAGCAGGAAACGGTGAAACATGGCGCACGCTCCCTTGACAGAGCACATTAGCAGCATCCGCCAAAAACGAAACGGTCCATCGGAAGTTCGGAAGGGCCGATACAATCGGTCGCAGGCAGCAATCAGGCCGGAACGGCCAGCGACTTGGCGATGTCTTTTTTGACTTTCAGCGCTTTGGGCGAAAGGTCACGATCCAGCGATTTGGCGAGGAACGCGTCCAGGCCGCCGCGATGATCGACAGTGCGCAAAGCATCGGCGGAGATTTTGAACTGGAACGACCGGCCCAGCGCGTCACTGATCAGCGTGATGGCGTTCAAGTTCGGCAGAAAACGCCGACGGGTGCGATTTTTGGCATGGCTGACATTGTTGCCAGACATCACACCTTTTCCAGTCAATTCACAGCGACGCGACATATCATCAGTCCTTGGTCAGTTTTCCGGCGCATAGCGCGGTTGCGCCACAAGGACGCCACAAAATTCGAAGCCGCCTTCTACGCGCGGGGGGTTAGTGCGTCAAGGGGGGGTTGCCCACATGTATCACGGCAAATCCGTCCCAACCTTTGACGCCAACGGTTTGCAGCGCCGAAGCCGTCAGGCGGCTGTCATGGGCGACCATGTCCAGGAACTTGCGCACCCCAACGACATCGGGGTCGGTGGAGAGCGGGTTGGTCACCTCGCCCTCGCGCACCACATTGTCGGCAACAATAACTGTGCCCGGGCGCGAAAGTTGCAGGGACCAGTTCAGATACTGCGGCATATTCGCCTTGTCCGCGTCGATGAAGATGAAATCGAATGGACCGATTCCCTCCTTTAGAAGTTGTGGCAGGGTTGTCAAAGCCGGACCGGTCAAAACTACGACAAGATCAGACAGTCCGGCCCGTTCAATATTCTTGCGCGCCACTTCGGCATGATGCGGGTCAAATTCCAGACTGATCAACCGGCCTTTTTCAGGCAGGGCACGGGCAAGCCATATGGTGCTGTAACCGCCCAAAGTACCGATTTCGAGGATACGCGCCGAATCGTTGATTTTGGCCAGCAAACTAAGGAATTGGCCCTGCAAAGGCGAAACCTGGATCGATGGCAAACCGGCGACGTCGTTGGTGTGCTGCACGGCATCGAGCAGATTGTCGCGCTTCAACAACTTGGTTCCCAGAAAGGCATCTACGTCCGACCAATCCATGTTGGGCATTGCGGTGCTTTCGTTTTGGTTTGCGGTGGCCAGACTATGCAGCCGCGTGCAATGTTGAAAGGGAAAAGCGTGGTAAGATGCAAAGCGAATGCCGATGAGTTTTGACAATACGGGTTTGCCGATTGGCCATGTGCTGGCCGAGGTGGCCCATGCCCTGCAGGACGCCGGGCAAGCCGTGCTGCAAGCGCCACCTGGGGCCGGGAAGACGACGTTGGTGCCGTTGTACTTGATGCACGAAGCTGCGGTTGACGGCCGTATCTTGATGCTGGAGCCGCGACGGATGGCGGCAAGGGCGGCGGCCGAGCGGATGGCGGATTTGTTGGGTTCGCCGGTGGGAGATGTCGTCGGTTATCGGGTGCGCGGGGAAAGTCGCGTCAGCGCGGCGACACGGATCGAAGTTGTCACCGAGGGAATTCTGACCCGGATGATTCAAACCGACCCGGAATTAATGGGCATTGGGTGTGTGATTTTCGATGAATTCCACGAACGCTCGCTGCACGCGGACCTGGGCTTGGCTTTGTGTTTGGAAATTCGTGCTGCCTTGCGGCCGGATTTGAAGCTGATTGTCATGTCGGCGACGCTGGACGCCGCTGCGGTGGCGGAACTGATGGGCAATGCGCCGGTAATCACCTCGATGGGGCGGGGTTTTCCGGTCGAAACGTGCTGGCTGGAGCGACCTTGGCTTCGGCCAAGGTTCGAAGAGGCGATGGCAAGTCTGGTGCATCGGGCATTGCTGGAGACGCAGGGCGGGATACTGGCGTTTCTGCCGGGTGAGGGCGAAATTCGGCGGGTCGAGGCGCGGCTGCGCGATTGCGGGGCGGAAGTGTTGGCGCTGTTTGGGGCGATGCCATTTGAGAAACAGCGAGCAGCTTTGACGGAGGGCGCTTCCAGACGTGTGGTTCTGGCAACGTCGATTGCAGAGACCTCGCTGACATTGCCCGGTATTCGCGTGGTTGTTGACGGCGGACTGGCGCGGCGGGCGCGGTTTGACGCCGGATCGGGCATGACGGCTTTGGTGACGGAACGCGTGACCAAAGCCGAGGCCGAGCAAAGGCGCGGGCGGGCCGGACGGGTTGCGGCAGGGGTGTGTTACCGGCTGTGGACCAAGGGTGAAGAGGGCGGGCTGGCGGCATTTGCGCCGCCGGAAATTGCGTCGGCTGATTTGGCTCGGCTG
This sequence comes from Paracoccaceae bacterium, assembly GCA_031369165.1. Lineage (GTDB taxonomy): Bacteria > Pseudomonadota > Alphaproteobacteria > Rhodobacterales > Rhodobacteraceae > JANMOK01. The sequence continues at coordinate 2,952 of JANMOK010000136.1, read as the reverse complement.
GCGCTGGAGCTGGCTTTGTGGGGCAGCGAAGACCTGCCGTTCCTGACCAAGCCACCGGTGCCGATGCTGGAGGCAGCACGGGCCCTGCTGCGCGCGTTGGGAGCGTTGGAGGGTGCAGCCATAACCCCGCACGGGCGTGCTTTGGCAGGGGTGCCGGTGCATCCACGGCTGGGGCATATGATGGTGGCCGGTGGCGGGGCGCGCACGGCGCGGCTGGCGGCGTTGCTGGAAGAGCGGGATATTTTGCCACGTGATGCCGGCGCTGATTTGACGCTGCGCATGGCCGCCGTTGCCAGTGTGACTTCGTTCGAGGCGGAGCATCCGATCCGGGTTGATCGCGCCGTTCTGGCGCGTGTGACGCTGGAAATCAAGCGCTTGCAGCGATTTATCGGGCCGGATCGGGGCCTGTCCGACGGGGCGTTGCTGGCGCTGGCCTATCCGGACCGGATCGGGCAACGGCGGGCTGGAGGTGCGGCGCGATATCTGCTGTCGGGGGGAAAAGGAGCGCTGGTTGCTGAAGGAGACCGGTTGGGCCTGGCGCCAATGTTGGTTGCCGCCAATCTGGATGGCGATGGGCGCGAGGCGAAACTGCGTCTGGGGATTGCAGTAGATCAAGGCGAAATCGAGCAGGTTTTTTCGAGTGAACTGGTGCGGGAAAACCTTTGCGATTGGTCGCGGCGCGACAAGGCAGTTGTAGCAGTTGAACGGCTGAAATTGGGTGCTTTGGTTTTGCAAGAGCGGGCATTGGGCAAAGTATCAGCGGATGCGATTGCAGCGGCGATGGCGCAGGGCGTGCGCGAATTGGGATTGGACGTTTTGCCGTGGAGTGCGGCGACAAGAGGCTTGGTTGCGCGCATAGAATGGGTACGGCGGCATGGCGCGGCGTTGGCAGACTTTTCCGATACGGGTTTGACTGGCGATTTGGCCGGATGGTTGCAGCCGCATCTGGGCGATTGCCGCAAGTTAAGCGATCTGGCCGGGTTGGACTTGCGCGGTTTGTTGGAGGCTCGGTTGGGTCGGGAAGGCAAACGCGCATTGGACAGGCTTGCCCCCGAGGCAATTTTTGCGGCAACGGGCACTCGGTTGACGATTGATTATGCGGGCGAAGTGCCGAAAGTGACGGTGCGACTGCAAGAGATGTTTGGCACCAAGGTGCATCCGATGGTCGGGCCGGATCAGGTGGCGGTGTTGTTTGAACTGGTGTCGCCTGCGGGAAAGCCGGTGCAGTTGACGGCGGATTTGCCGGGGTTTTGGGCGAGATCTTATGCCGACGTGCGTCGCGATTTGCGCGGCCGCTATCCCAGGCATCCCTGGCCCGAAGATCCGAGCGTTGCAGAGCCGACCAGACGGGTGAAAGCGCGTTCGTGAAATATTTACACTCATCGCGCATGACTTGATCTAAGGTCGTGCATAGGCCGTCAGAGCCGCATGGGGAAAATATTATGTCTGCTGCCAGTACCAAAGAACCGTCGTTCCGCCAATCCGTCGACATGATGTTCGACCGGGCAGTTAGCTTGATGGACTTGTCGCCGGGGTTGATTGAGAAAATCAAAGTCTGCAACTCGACTTATACGGTGCGTTTTGGCGTGCGGCTGCGCGGTGAATTGGTGACATTCACCGGTTATAGGGCGGTGCACTCCGAACATATGGAACCGGTCAAGGGCGGTATTCGCTATTCGATGGGGGTCAATCAGGACGAAGTTGAAGCACTGGCGGCGCTGATGACCTATAAATGCGCACTGGTGGAAACGCCGTTTGGTGGCTCGAAAGGCGGGTTGTGCATTGATCCAAAGGCTTGGGACGTGCATGAGCTGGAACTGATCACCCGGCGGTTCGCCTATGAATTGATCAAGCGCGACCTGATCAACCCGTCACAAAACGTGCCCGCGCCCGACATGGGCACCGGTGAGCGTGAGATGGCTTGGATTGCCGATCAGTATCGCCGCATGAACACCACCGATATCAACGCGGCGGCTTGTGTGACAGGGAAACCGTTGAACGCTGGCGGCATTGCCGGCCGGGTCGAAGCGACCGGGCGCGGGGTGCAATATGCTTTGCGCGAGTTTTTCCGCCACAAGGAAGATGCGGCGGCGGCGGGGTTGAGCGGGTCTTTGGACGGGAAAAAGGTGATTGTGCAGGGTCTGGGCAATGTGGGCTATCACGCGGCCAAGTTTCTGTCGGAGGAAGACGGCGCGATTATCATCGCGGTGATCGAATTTGACGGGGCGATTTTGAACCCCAAGGGCATCAATATCGAAGCGTTGCGGCTGCATATCGCGGCGCACAAAGGCGTCAAAGGCTTTCCGGGCGGCACCTATCAGGCCGATGGTGCGGCGGCGCTGGAAGGGGCGTGCGACATTCTGATACCTGCCGCGATGGAAGCGCAGATCAACCTTGGCAATGCCGCACGGATCAAGGCGAAAATGATTATCGAAGCCGCCAACGGACCGGTGACGGCAGGGGCAGATGCGATCTTGCGGCAGAAAGGCTGCCTGATTATTCCCGACATGTACGCCAATGCCGGGGGCGTGACGGTTTCCTATTTTGAATGGGTGAAGAATCTGTCGCACATCCGCTTTGGTCGCATGCAGCGACGCCAGGAAGAGGCGCGGCATCAGGTTTTGGTCGATGAACTGGAGCGGTTGAGCGACGACGAAGGCACAAAATGGACGCTGTCGCCGAATTTCAAGGAACGGTATCTGCGCGGTGCCGGTGAATTGGAGTTGGTGAGGTCCGGTTTGGACGACACGATGCGGGCGGCGTATCAGTCGATGCGCGAGATTTGGCACGGCCGCAACGACGTTGAGGACCTGCGGGTGGCGGCATATCTGGTGTCGATTGGCCGGGTCGCGGCAAGTTATTCCAGCAAAGGGCTGTGACAAACCTTCGGTTTCTGCGGGTGAAATGAGCATCTGAAACGATACAGGCGCGCGCGATTTGCTCGTTCTTGGC
>JANMOK010000135.1:0-7100 GCA_031369165.1 Paracoccaceae bacterium | reverse complement strand
CAACCGTGTCCGAGAAAATCACTGTCTTGCCGGAAGGCAGTGTTGCGCCGCGCATCGTTGGGTCCAGGGTTGCAAACAACATGTCTTTTGCCAGCACCTCGGCGCCAGTGACGGCGTTGAAAATGGAGGATTTCCCAGCGTTGGTGTAGCCGACCAGCGCGACAATCGGGTAAGGTACCTTCTTGCGTGCCTGCCGGTGCAGCAGCCGGGTTTTAACAACTTTTTGCAGTTGGCCCTTTATTTTGATGATTTGTGCCTCAATGGCGCGGCGGTCGTTTTCTTGTTGAGTCTCGCCGGGGCCCCCGACTGTGCCTGTCGAGCCGCGCTGCCTTTCAAGGTGGGTCCAGCTGCGGACCAATCTTGATTTCTGATAAGTCAAATGGGCCAAGTCGACTTGCAGTACCCCTTCGCGTGTATGGGCGCGGTCGGCAAAAATCTCCAAAATCAGGCCGGTCCGATCCAGGACCTTGAGGTTCCATTCCTTTTCCAGATTGCGTTGCTGCACGGGGGAAACGGTGCCGTTGATAACAACCACTTCAACTTCCGCTGTCATGAACTTGTCTTTGAGTTCGCGCACCTTGCCCGAACCAAACAGTGTGCTCGCGTTCATCGCCCGAAGCGGCACTATCTCTGCCAGCTCAACGTCCAGGTTCAGCGCCTGCGCCAGGCTGACGGCTTCGGCACATGCAAGATCGGGCAGCCGTGCGCTTACAGATAGCTTGCTATCTGGATGCAGTACAGCGCAGCGCGTTTGGTCAGGCAGATTCTTCGCCGTCATACAAGCTTATGGGTTGGCTTGGCATGATGGTCGAAATCGCGTGTTTATAGACCAATTGCGACTGGCCATCGCGGCGCAGCAAAACGCAAAAATTGTCAAACCAAGTGATGACACCTTGCAATTTTACGCCGTTAACCAAGAAAATTGTAACCGGGATTTTTGCTTTTCGGACGTTATTGAGAAAGGCGTCCTGCAAGTTTTGTTTTTCGGCAGCCATTTTTTCAGCCTTAAGTTATGTATGAATGCCGATCGAGCGGCACCCTTGTTGTTATTCCCATAAAATTGGGATTTCTTTTACACAATGTCCAGTGGTCTACGGAATAATTCCGCTCAGGTCACGCGAATATTGATCTGGAATCGTCTGTTAATACTCACAAAACTTTCAGAAATGGATGGATCAATCTTCGCCCTCGTCGTCTGAATCAATCAACTCTGCCATTCGGGCACCTGACCGTGCCGTCGTCACCACACTAAGTGACTTGAGTTTGCGGTGCAGCGCCGAACGTTCCATTCCCACGAAACTGGCCGTGCGGGAGATATTTCCGCTGAATCGGTTGATCTGGGCCATCAGATATTCGCGCTCAAACATTTCGCGCGCCTCGCGAAGCGGAACCGAGGCAAAGTTAACGGCAATGTCGCCCACTTCGCCAACACCGACGGGCCGTTCGACTTCGTTTTTCAGTTCGCTGGCCATGATGGGGCCGCTGTCAGGCCCCATGATCAAGATGCGTTCAACCAGGTTCTTCAACTGCCGCACATTTCCTGGCCAGCGCATGGTCTGCAAATGTGCCGCTGCGTCGTCGGACAATCCGCGCTTGGGCAATCCTTGCGTGTTGGCAAGGTCCAAGGCAAAATGCTTGGCAAGTTCGGGTATGTCGTCGCGCCGCGATTCCAGCGAGGGCACCGAAATTGGCACCACGTTCAGGCGGTGGAACAATTCCTCGCGAAATCTGCCATTGGCTATTTCGACGGCCAAATCCTTGTTGGTCGCCGATATGACCCGCACGTCGACGCGCACAGTGTCTGGCCCCCCTACCCGCGTGAAACTTTGATCGACCAGAACGCGCAGGATTTTTGACTGCGTGACAATGGGCATATCCGCGACTTCATCAAAGAAAAGCACACCGCGATGCGCTTGTTCAAACAGGCCGGGTTCGTGACCGCGATCGGAACTTTCCCGACCGAACAAGACATCCTCCATCCGTTCGGGCTCAATTGTCGCTGAATTGACGGTGATGAAGGGTCCAGCGGCCCTTTCCGATCTTGAATGAACAAAACGCGCCGCTACTTCCTTGCCTGCGCCCGCCGGCCCCGACAACATGACGCGCCCATTTGTACGGGTAACTTTTTCCAGTTGGACTTTTAGCGCCCGAAATGCCGACGAACTGCCAATCATTTCATGGCTGGTGGTGTCACGATGCCGCAACGCTGCATTCTCGCGTCGCAAGCGCGACGTTTCCAAAGCGCGCGAAATGACAACCAGCAGCTGGTCAATGTTGAACGGCTTTTCGATAAAATCATATGCCCCCTGTTTAACGGCGGCGACGGCAATTTCGATATTTCCATGACCCGAGATAATAACGACGGGAATATCCGGATTGTCGCGACGCACGGTTTTGAGAATTTCAATACCATCCAGCCTGCTTTCCTTGAGCCAGATGTCCAGGATGATCAGGTCGGGAGCCTTGGCGTTGATTTCTGCCATTGCCGTTTCGGAATTCCACGCCAAACGGGTACCGTGGCCTTCATCTTTCAAGATATCCGAAATCAGGTCCCGAATGTCTTTTTCATCGTCGACGACCAAGATGTCAGTCATGCGGCCTGCTCCCCTGATTTTGTTGTTATGTTTGTATTGTTCGGAAGGATATTCGTTTGTCGTGGAATAGTTAGCTGCACTTCGGCTCCGAAATAGTCGCTGTCGCCAAACATCGGGGCGTCAACCAAGTCAAGGTGACCGGCGTGCTCTTCGACAATTTTCTTGACGATCGAAAGCCCTAAACCGGTGCCTTTTGCCCGCGTCGTCACATAGGGTTCAAACAACCGCGTGCGGTTGAGCGGAAGTCCAATGCCGTTATCTTGAATGACGATCTTGATCAGTTGATCATTCGCCTCAATGTTGACCCGAATCTCTGGGCGCATATTGCCACCAATGTGTTTTTCTTGTCTAGTTTCAATTGCTTCGCAGGCGTTCTTCAACAAATTAGTCATTGCCTGCGACACCATTGTGGCGTCAACAAATGCCTGAATTGGCTGATCGGGTGTCTGCAAAACAAATGTCACGTCCGGCTGTGCCGACTGCTGCAACGTCACCGCGTCGCGAATGATCGCCACTATGTCAAGTGAGGCGCGTTGCGGCGCAGGCATGCGCGCGAATTTGGAAAATTCGTCAACGATGCGGCCCAGATCGTCGGTCTGACGGATGATGACATCGGCAAATCTTTCAAGCTCTTCGCGCTCCTTGCCAACCAGCGGCCCGAACTTTCGCCGCAGCTGACCCGCCGATAATTTGATCGGCGTCAAAGGATTCTTGATTTCATGGGCTATGCGGCGCGCGACGTCGCCCCAGGCGGCCATCCTTTGCGCCGAAACCAAATCGGTCACGTCATCAAAGGTGACAACATAACCTTCAAGATCACCCGCAGCACTGCGCCGTTCGGCAATGCGCACGTGCAAATCTTCGCTTTTGCCATTGCGGTTCAGTTGCACCTCTTCCTGAGAAACGGCGTTGCTGCCGTCGCGCAGGCGGTGGAAAAACGCGGCAAATTCCGGGACGATCTTACCAATCGGCAATCCAACCGCTTTGGCAGCGTCACTTCCCAGCATTTGAGCGGCGGCGCTGTTCATAAGTTCAACATTTCCGTCGGAATTCAGGCCGACGACACCGGCAGTGACGCCAGTCAAGACCGAGTCAAACAAGCGTCTTCGACGTTCCGTTTCGGCGTTCGAATCAAGCAGGGCGTCGCGCTGGCCTTTGACTTGCCGCGTCATGCGATTAAATATTCGACCCAGCATTGCGATTTCGTCGTCGCCGCTTTCTTCGCGCACCTGCACATTGAAATCACCGGCTCCTACCCTTTGCGCGGCAGCCGCCAGCCTGCCAACCGGGCGCGCCAGCCTTTCGGCAAACCAAAGACCGAACCAGATCGCCGCCAAGATCACAATCAAGGCAAAACCCAGATAGATCAGACCGAATTCAAAAAGCATTTTGCCGCGATCTGATTCGAGCTGCTGGTAAAGTCCGACCGTTTCCTTGGTATCGTCCAGCAAATTCAGAATTTCGCCGTCGACATCCCGGGTCACAAAGAGCAGCCGGTCGGCAAAAGCTGGCAAATTGGCCAGTGCCCGAAATTCATTGTTGGTCAAATCCTCGATGACGACGATCTCGCCGGAGAGGGCTTTGGCGATTTCTTCGGCACTCGGCTGTTCATAGTCAAATAAATAACTTCGTTCGCCACGCGCTTGCAGCTCACCGGTGCTGGAAATAACGAATGCTTCAGGCAATTCGCGCTGCATTTGAAGCTGTCCGCGATTCAGCAAGTCGCGCAGTTGTGCCGGCGTAATCAGGGGAAACCGCTTTTTTTGGTCGTTCAGAAAATCGGCCAAGATTTTGGTGTCTTGGATCAGGTTTTCCTTGTGTTCTGTCTCATATGCCTCGGCTGCAGTCAGCGAACTGCCGACAACTTGCCGAACCCGGTCAGAAAACCACCCCTCCAAACCGAAATTCAACGTGACCGTCGCAAATATGGCGACCAATACGGTCGGCAACAAAGCGATCAGCGCAAAAACACCGACCAGTCGCAAGTGCAGCTGTGAACCGGCCGATTTGGCCTGGCGCGCCGCAACCATCTGCGCGACGCGCTGCAGCACCAGTGCCGCGACAATCAAGACATAGACCATATCCGCCAGAACGATGAATCGCAGCGTATCCCCAATGGAAGCGCGCTCAACTCCGCCAAGTGCCAAAAATGTAGTGGTGGCAAGCGCCGGCCCAAGCAGCACCAAAGCGAGAGTTATCGCGTTTTGGTACCGGCGCTGCTTTCGCAACGAAAGCAAACGATTCCAGTAAGTTGTTAATAGCGATTGTTGCAAGCTTGTCTCAAATTCCACATTGCCGCCCGAAGATGTGGTATTCTTACATCATTTTCTTGCCGCGTGTAACATGTATGTCGAGATCTTTGATCTTTTTTCGCAGCGTATTTCGATTGATGCCCAGCAGTTCTGCAGTGCGCACCTGGTTGCCCCGGGTCGCGGAAAGCGAAAGCGCCAGCAAGGGAAGTTCGATTTCTTTCAGGATCCGATTGTAAAGCCCGTCCGGGGGTAGCGAGTCACCGTGCTGATCGAAATAACGGCGCAAATGCTCTTCGACAGAGATGGATAGTTGCTTGTGCCGCACAAGCTGCTGCTCATTGGCCGAGGTTGGACGCGCAGCCAATTCCTGGGCGACAACGTTGGCGGTAATCGTATCCTCAGGGCACAAAACGGCCAGCCTGCGCATCAAGTTTTCCAACTCTCGCACATTGCCTGACCAGTTTTGTTTTTTCAAAGTGTCGAAAGCGTCCGCCGATACGTATTTTTTGGGCAAGCCTTCCTGCTCAGCCGCCCGCAGAAAATGTCGGGCCAAGTCGGGAATATCATCCAGTCTTTCTCGCAGCGGCGGCAGCCGGATCGGCACGACGTTCAGGCGGTAGAAAAGATCTTCACGAAACCGGCCCTCGTGGATAAGTGCGCGTAAATCCTGATGGCTTGCCGCGATAATCCGCGAGTTAGCCCGAACCGCATTTTGGCCGCCAATCCGATAATATTCACCCTCCTGCAATACGCGCAGCAGTCGCGTCTGCGTTTCAAGCGACAGGTCGCCGATTTCGTCCAGGAAAAGCGAGCCATTGTTGGACTGTTCAAAGAATCCCGCCTTGGCCGGAATTTCAGACAGGCCGTTTGCCTCGCGGCCGAACAGTTCGCTTTCGATTTGGTCGGGCAACATCGCGGCCAAATTCGCCACGACGAACGGTCCGCTTTTGCGCTGACCAAAATTGTGCAGCGAACGCGCAACAATTTCCTTGCCGGTACCAGATTCCCCGGAGATCATCACGCCCAGATCGGTGCTCATCAATCGCGCCATGATACGGTAAACTTCTTGCATGGCAGGAGAGCGGCCAATGAGTGGCAAGTTGTCGTCGCGCGGGCGTTCCGTGTCATCACCACGCGCCCGTGTGCCGCGGCGCGCCAAAGCCTTGGAGACCTGGTTGAGCACCTCTTTCAGGTCAAAGGGCTTGGGCAGATATTCGTAAGCACCGGCCTCTGCCGCCCGAATTGCCGTCATGACTGTATTCTGGGCGCTCATCACGATTACCGGCAAATCAGGCCTTCGCTTTCGGATTGCCGGCAACAGATCCAATGCGTCGCCATCGGGCATCATCACATCCGTGACAATGCAATCGCCCTCGCCTTCTTCGACCCAACGCCACAAAGTAGATATTGTCGCGGTCGAGCGCACTCTTGCCCCGGCCCGCGTCAAGGCTTGGCTCAGGACAGTTCTGATGGTGCGATCGTCGTCGGCTACCAGGACTGTGCCTTCCATCAATCACACCCCGCCCAAACGGTAATAAATGTCCATTTTATTCTTGCCAAACCGGCAAGCGCACCGAAAACACCGTTCGGCCGGGCACCGATTCACATTCCACGACGCCACCGTGATCAGAAACAAGTTTCGAAACCAGTGACAGACCCAATCCCGTTCCATTGGCTTTGGTGGTTACAAAGGGTTCAAATATGTCTCGGACCAGATAATCGGGAACACCCGGCCCGTTATCGGCAATTGTGATCAAAAGCGGCAGGCTTTCGCTTCTTTGCCCGGGCAACGAAAGTTTTACGCCATGACGATAAGCGGTGCGCAAAGATATTGTTCCGCCGACTTTCGGGGCGGCTTCCGAAGCATTTTTCATGAGATTTTGGAAAACTTGCAGCAACTGGTCCGGATCACCTGCAACGAGGGGCAGCGACGGGTCGTATTCTTCGATGAAACGAACATGGGAGCCAAACCCGGCCTTGGCCGCACGCTTTGACCGGTCCAAAATGTCGTGAATGTTGACCGGGTCGCGCAAGGTCGGTCGCAAATCACCGAATTGTTCAACTTTGTCGACCAATTTTCCGATGCGTAACGCTTCTTCCTCAATTAACACCGTAAGTTCGCGCTCGGCTGTATCGACTGACATCGCCAGCAACTGCGCAGCGCCGGAAATTCCTGCCAGTGGATTGCGCAATTCATGCGCCAACATTGCCGCCATGCCCGTTACTGACTTTGCCGCCGAGCGATGGTTCAAGG
>JANMOK010000056.1:0-4575 GCA_031369165.1 Paracoccaceae bacterium | reverse complement strand
GTGGGTCGGGTTGCGGGAAATCGACGCTGTTGCGGATGCTGGCGGGGTTCGAGACGCCGACATCGGGCACAATCGAGATTGACGGCCAGGATATGAGCAAGGTCGCGCCCTACGACCGGCCTACCAACATGATGTTCCAGTCCTATGCGTTGTTTCCGCATATGAGTGTGGAAAAGAACGTGGCCTATGGCTTGCTGCGCGACGGCGTTGCGAAAGAGGAGTGCGCCGCACGGGTTGCCGAAATGCTGAAGCTGGTCAAGCTGGGGGATTTTGCCAAACGCAAACCGCATCAGCTATCTGGCGGCCAACGGCAACGGGTCGCATTGGCGCGGTCTTTGATTAAAAAGCCGAAACTTTTGCTGCTGGACGAACCGTTGGGCGCGTTGGACAAGAAGTTGCGCGAGGAAACCCAGTTTGAATTGGTGAAAATTCAGGAATCGTTGGGCGTTACTTTCATCGTCGTCACTCACGACCAAGAAGAAGCGATGACCCTTTCAACCCGCATCGGCGTGATGAATGCGGGTGAGATTGTACAAGTGGACGAGCCGCGCAACGTCTATGAAGAGCCGAACTCGCGCTTTGTGGCAGACTTTGTCGGCTCGGTGAACCTGTTTGAGGGCGAGGTGGATGCCGGTGCGGCGGATAAGGTGCGGATCACCGCTCCCAATTCCGGCGGCGATATTATTGTTGATCCTGTCGCTGGTTTGAAGGCCAAGCAGAAAGTCTGGGTGGCGATCAGACCCGAGAAAATCCGCCTGACCCGAGAAAACCCCAAGGGTTTGGCGAATGAGCGTCAAGGTGTGGTCGAGGAAGTTGCCTATATGGGCGATATCTCGGTCTACAAAGTGCATCTGGATAACGGTGCGGTGATCAAAGTAACCGAGCCCAACATCACCTATGTCGATAACCCGATCAAATGGGACGAACATGTCTGGCTAAGCTGGAGCAGTTCGGACGGCGTGGTGTTAACCCAATGAGCACCGCCGAGGCGATTCCACAAATGGGGCTGACAGCGCGGGTGCTGTCAAAATTCGGACTGAACGGTCGTGCATTGGTCATTGCGGTGCCGCTGCTGTGGCTGACAGTATTCTTCCTGATCCCGTTCCTTGTGGTGGCGAAAATCTCGTTCTCCGAAGCGATGATCGCCCGCCCGCCCTATGCCCCGTTGTGGGAATACGGCGAAAACGGTGAGTTCATCTGGAACGCCCAGCTCGGCAATTATGCCTATCTGTGGCAGGATTCGTTATATGTGAATTCCTACCTGTCCTCCATCAAAATTGCTGCCATTTCGACGATATTCGCGCTGCTGGTCGGCTATCCGATGGCCTATTACATCGCGCGTGCCGAAGAACCCAAACGCACTCTGCTGCTGCTATTGGTCATCCTGCCGTTCTGGACCTCTTTCCTGTTGCGAGTCTATGCGTGGATCGGGTTTCTGAAAAGCAACGGGGTCATCAACAATATCCTGATGTCGCTGGGCATCATCAACGAACCGATTGTGATGTTGCAGACCGATTTCGCGGTCTATCTGGGCATCGTTTACACCTATCTGCCGTTCATGATCCTGCCGCTTTATGCCAATCTGGTAAAGCTGGACGGGTCGCTTTTGGAGGCCAGTGGCGACCTTGGCGCCAAACCGGCAACGACGTTTTTCCTGATTACCCTGCCGCTGTCGATGCCCGGTGTCATCGCCGGTTGCATGCTGGTATTTATTCCGGCGATTGGCGAGTTTGTTATCCCGTCGCTCTTAGGTGGACCCGATACACTGATGATCGGCAAGGTCTTGTGGAACGAATTTTTCTCCAACCGCGATTGGCCGGTCGCCAGTGCGGTGGCGATTGCCATGCTTGCCTTGCTGGTCATACCCATCATGGTGCTAAGGCGCGCTCAAGGGGCGGAGAACGCACATGTCTAGACGCGGCTGGTTCCTGCCCATAGCGGCAATTCTGGGGTTTGCCTTCCTCTATCTGCCGATGATTTCACTGGTGGTTTTCAGCTTTAACGAAAACAAACTGGTCACGGTGTGGAGCGGGTTTTCGACCAAATGGTATGGCGAGTTGTTCCGCGATCCGCAGATTCTGGGTGCGGCGTGGATCAGCCTGCAAATCGCCTTTGTCAGCGCCACATTGGCCACAGTTTTGGGCACGCTCTGCGGGTTCGTGCTGGAACGATTTGGCCGGTTCCGCAGCAAAAGCCTGCTAACCGGGCTGTCAACCGCGCCGCTTGTCATGCCCGAAGTCATCACCGGTCTGTCGCTGTTGCTGCTGTTCGTGGCGATGGAAGCGATTTTCGGCTGGCCCGCCGGCCGCGGCATGCTGACCATCATCATCGCCCATATCACCTTCACAATGGCGTTTGTCACCGTCGTGGTGCAGTCCCGCCTGTCGGATATGGACGAGTCGCTGGAGGAAGCGGCGCTGGACCTTGGCGCCAGACCGGTGCGGGTGTTTTTTGACATCACTTTGCCAGTGATCGCACCGGCATTGGTTTCGGGCTGGCTCTTGGCATTTACTCTGTCGCTTGACGATCTGGTCATTGCCAGTTTTGTCACCGGGCCGGGGGCTTCAACGCTGCCGATGGTGATATTCTCGAAGGTGCGGCTGGGGGTTAGCCCCGATATCAACGCGCTGGCTTCGCTGATTATCGGAGTGGTCTCCATCGGCATCGCGATTGCCGCGTGGAACCTGAGGAAAAAGCCCAAGTCATGAGCACCGGTGATCAGGCCTTTCGCGCGTCTGGCAACCAAGAGCGTTGGCCGGAAATGACCTATGGCGGCGCTTTGTCATTCCTGCGCCGCCGTTATTCGCGCGATTTGAAAGGCGTCGATGTGGTGGTGTCGGGGCTGCCATTTGACAGTGCCGTCACCTATCGCTCTGGCACTCGACTTGGCCCAAGGGCAATTCGCGCCGCTTCGGTGCAATTGGCCGAGTTGAACGCGTTTCCCTTTGGCTTTGACCCGTTCAAGACTTTGAATGTCATCGACTGGGGCGATTGTTTTCTCGACCCGCATCATCCCGAAACCATCGCCGCGACCATCGAAAACCATGCCGCGAACATCCTGAAATCCGGCGCGAAAATGCTGACCTTTGGCGGCGATCATTTCATCGCTTATCCTTTGATCAAGGCGCATGCCGCCAAACACGGCCCCGTCGCGCTGATCCAGTTCGACGCCCATTGCGACACCTGGCCCGATGATGGAACCCGCCTCGATCACGGCTCAATGTTCCTGCGGGGCGCCCGCGAAGGCACTATCGACACCGCCCATTCGGTGCAGGTCGGCTTGCGCACCTGGAATGACAGCGACCACGGCTTTGATATCCTGACCAGCCCGTGGGTTCACCGCCACGGCGTTGAAAACACGTTGCGCCATATCCGCGAACGCGTCGGCGATGCCCCCGCCTATATTTCGTTTGATATAGATTGTCTCGACCCCGCCTTTGCGCCCGGCACCGGCACACCTGTTCCGGGTGGCCTTGCAAGCTGGCAAGCGCTAGAGTTGATCCGCGGGCTTGGCGCGCTTAATCTGATCGGCATGGATCTGGTCGAGGTCTCACCCCCCTTTGACCATGCCGAAATAACCGCCTTGGCGGCAGCCCATATCGCGCATGATTGGCTGTGTCTGCTGGCGGAACAAAAGGGTGCAAAGCGGACGACAATCGGACGCATCTAGGGAAGTTACAATGTCTATCCATGAGAATGATTTCATCGCCCGCCTGCCAAAGGCGTGTCAGGAATGGCTTGGCGACCGCAAGATCGAAGAGGTCGAATGCGTGGTCGCCGACCTCGCCGGCATTTCGCGCGGCAAGGCGATGCCTTTGGCAAAATTCGCCCGCGCCGACCGGCTGTTCCTGCCGACCTCGATCTTTTTCCAGACCATTGCCGGTGATTATGTCGAAATGGACATCGCCAACCAATGGACCGAAAGCGACATGGTTCTGAAACCCGATTACGATGCCGCTCGCGTCTCGCCCTGGGCTGCCGATATCACCTTGCAGGTCATCCACGACATCGTTGACCTGAACGACAACCCGGTCGAAGTCGCCCCGCGCAACGTGCTGAAACGCGTGCTCAAACTCTATGCGGCCGAGGGATGGAAACCGATTGTCGCACCCGAGATGGAATTCTATCTGACCAAGCCGAACATCGACCCCGACCTGCCGATCGAGCCGCCGATGGGGCGTTCCGGCCGCCGCGTCGCCAGCCGCCAAGCCTATTCGATGAGCGCCGTGGATGACTATGGCCAGGTGATCGACGACATCTATGATTTCGCCGAAGCGCAGGGGCTGGAGATCGACACGATCATTCAGGAAGGCGGCGCCGGCCAGGTCGAGATCAACCTGATTCACGGCGATGCCGTCAAGCTGGCTGATCAGGTGTTTTTCTTCAAACGGATGATCCGCGAGGCGGCGTTGCGGCAAAACTGTTTCGCCACTTTCATGTCCAAACCGATGCAGGACGAGCCGGGATCGGCAATGCACATTCACCAAAGCATCGCAAATATCAAAACCGGCAAGAACATTTTCAATAACGCAGATAACAAAGCGACTGACGAGTTTTACGGCTTCATCGCCGGGC
>JANMOK010000076.1:0-3919 GCA_031369165.1 Paracoccaceae bacterium | reverse complement strand
CTTGACCCCAAAACGAAAACAGAGCACCCAAGGGTGCCCTGTTTAACTGTGAAGCCGAGGATTCGTCCGCCCGAAGGAAACTGCCAATCGTGTCTCGGCTTTTCAACTGTCAAAATATGAATTGGAGTTGCCAATGTCAATGGCTAGCGATGCGCAAGACGTAACAAGTGTAGTGCGAATGTTATCGGCCGAATGGCTCAAAGCACTTACGGACCTCACAAAATCGTCTCAACAGGCCATCGAACTTCATCAAGAAACGCTTCGCGTCGGTGGACTTCTTATGACGGTCATAGCTACGATTGAACTTGCGTTGCGAAACTCGGTTTACGAAAATCTGACACAGCACTTTGGCGTCCCCAACTGGCTTCGCCAGCCGCCTGCTCCCTTCCAGTGGCGTCAGCCCGAACTGAAGAAAGTCGCTTTGGCACACGACAGTGCGTGCCGTGCAGAATATTCCAAGCTGACGCAGACGGAGAAACACGCGTTGGATAAGCTCGCTTACCCTCAAGGAAGGCCTTCTGATAAGTCACACCTTGCTCGTGCTAAAGACAGACGCAAGCATATTAGTGTTTCGGATGGGAAAGTGGTTGCTGAAATAACGCTGTATTTCTGGAAACGGCTATACGGCCCGGAGTACGACCAGACTCTTTGGCGGACTTCGCTTAAAAGAACTTTTCCTGACAAGAAGATAATGCGAGCCGATGTCGCGATCCAGTTGGAACACATTTACCAGGCCCGCAATCGGCTTGCTCACCACGAGCCCGTTTTGCACAAAAGATTCTCGGACACGATGCAAGCCGTCATGTTTGTACTTGCGCAACTGCTCGTAGCCAAGCCCAGCGATGCGACACCTCTGGCCAAACTTTTGGCAAATGACATTGAAGAATTGAAGGCACGCGCCTCGGCACTTCACGCGCGACTAGATTCGTTTCGTTAGAACATGGCAGCGTGATCTCAGAATTCGCCGATGTGGCAAAAAACAGCGGCAGCGGTGCGGATTTCAGCCCAACTTCCGTTCATATCGCATTGCTTGCAGAACCGATCTCTTTTTGAAAGAAAAATCCGCGTAAATCGCGTCACCAATCAAAACACGGTTTTTCTAACCTAAGCCATTGAAATAGAGAAAATTACCGAAAGTTATCCCCAGAAATTAACCAATTTCGTATGCACGCCCGGTGCACGCCTGGTGCACGCTTGGTGCACACCATTTTTTGCGGATTTCGGCCAAAGGTTAACGCGGAAAACCTGTGGCAGGGGCAGCAGGGCTTGAACCCGCGACCTACGGTTTTGGAGACCGTCGCTCTACCAACTGAGCTATACCCCTGCAGAGGCGGGTTTTCACCTAAAGTGAAAACCCCAATAAAGCAAGGGGGTTACGTCCCCAAAAGATTGGTAATCCGCCGAACCGCCGTCCGCCGGTTGGCGCGTTCAGCGCCCAAAGTCTGCACTTTGAGGAATTCCTCGCCATAACCCTGCACGATCATGTTTTCCGGCGGCACGCCGTAGAATTCGCTCAGAGCAAGAGCAACCGTCTCAGCCCGGCGGTCGGACAAAGCCAAGTTAGAAATTTCCGACCCCACCGCATCGGTATGGCCTTCGATCAGGAACACTTCCGCCGGATTATCCTCGATCAACCGTGCCATGACCCGTCCGAGCGCGGCCAGCGAACGGGCCTGATCGTTCGAGATTGCCGCCGAACCGGTCGCGAACGTGATCACGTCCAGATCGATCCTTGGCAAGTGCGACCGCAATTCTTCGCTTTCGCGGATCTGCCGCAGCGAATAGGTACCGTCCAGCTCGCGTGCTTCGGCCTGTTGCAGGGCCAGCAGCAATTCTTCCTCATCGATCGTACTGTAATCTCGATATTCCGCCCGGGTCGAAAGTTCGGGCAGCGGCGTAAGCTCGATGTCGTTATTGGCATATTCGGTATCATCGAACAGCACGTATTCGGTGCCATCGGCCAGGAAACGGGTGCGGCGAATGGTATAACCATAGGCATCGCGGATGGTTACAATCCGGGACCCGTCTTCGTTGGTGACTATTGTGCGGGTCGATCCGTCGGCAAACGCTTCCGTGCGCACCGACGTTCCGGGGCGGCGAAGCAGTTCGTTTTCGTCGGCGCGCACGATATAGCGACCGTCGCGCAAGACAATAATGCGGTCGCCAGTGTTTTCGACGACTTCATCGTCGTTGTCCAGCGTGCTGCCGATAGCAACACCAAGCGCTGCAGCGCCGAGAATCCGCAGAATCTCGTTATTGCTGAAGCCGCTGCTATCCGCGCTGGCTTCGGTCGTGGCAGATTGCCGTTCGGCAGCGGCCTCGTCGACTTCCTCGTCGCTGGAGCGCGCCGTTTCTTCGGTCACGGTTTCGGTAACAACGTCAACGGCGTCAGGGCTTTCTTCGGTACCATCGACCGCTTCGGCCGCAGCGGCCGGTGCCGGCTCTTCGGCGGCCCGCACTTCAGGTTCCGCGGCCAAGCCGTCGGCTACAACTTCGCAGCTGCCGTCAGCGGCGATGACCAACTGTTCCGGGCGCAATCGCGCCGGATCTATAGTGCCATCGGCCAAGATCACCGCCTGGCATTCTTCCGACAAACTCCGGAACGAAAACTCTGTCTCCATCGCCGGTTCGGCAGTGTCTTCCGGAGCGGCTTCTTCCGTCGACTCTTCCACAGGCACGGCTTCGGGTTCGGCGGCTTCATCAACAACCGGTTCCTCGGCCGCTGGTTCGGGCTCGACAACTACTTCAGTTTCGGCTTCGGCACCGGCTTCGGGTTCAACAGCCACTTCGGGTTCGACCAGTTCTTCGGTTTCTGCCGCAGTGCCTTCACCTTCGGTGGCCTGCATGTCGGGTTCCGACATCGATCCAGCGATCACCACTTCACAGCTGCCGTCAGCAGCGATGATGATCTGTTCGGGGCTTATCTGCGCCGGATCTATGGTGCCGTCGGCCAGAATCGCAGCCTGGCACTCCTCAGACAAGTTCCGGAACGAAAATTCGCTTTCCATCGCCGGCTCGGATGTCACTGCCTCGTCGGGGGCAATTTCTTCGGTCAATTCTTCAGCCGGCATGGGTTCAGGTTCGACGACTTCATCGACGACCGGTTCCTCGGTCACTGGTTCGGGTTCAACGACGGCTTCGGGCGCGACTGCCTCTTCAGCGACTTCCGCTTCCGCGTCGGCACCGGCTTCGGCTTCACCTGTCGCCCCGCCTTCGACCAGGATAACGCATGTGCCGTCTTCATTGACCTCGATTATCTCGGTGGTCAGGGCAACCGGATCGAGCGTGCCATCGGCGATGATCACCGCCTGGCATTCCGCGCTCAAAGCAGCGAAATCGATCGGTTCGAACGTTTGGGCAAAAAGGTTGCCGGGCCAACCAGCCGAAAGCAGTGCAATGGTGGCAGTGGTCGAAAACAGGACGCGTGGGGTCATGACATAACCTTTCCAAAGTATTGGCTTCATTCGGACCCTAACGCACGAAACGCGATTTGGTTGCCTCGTGCATCAAAGCAGCAACGTGCTGGCTTTGCGCCGGCAGCGACGGCGAATGTCCGACCGCGCGGACATGAAAACAAGCCCGCCTCAGCGTGTTGTGAAAATGCGTGAAAGGGGAAGGCCCGAATATTTAGGCGCCGAAGCGGTGCCGGCGACCGGGAATTCCCCAGTCGCGCATTTCATCTCTCAAGCAATAATCTTCGCCACCACCCCGGCACCGACAGTCCTTCCGCCTTCGCGGATGGCGAAGCGCAGGTTTTCTTCCATGGCGATGGGGGCGATCAGTTCGACGTTGAACTTCAAATTGTCGCCCGGCATCACCATTTCGGTGCCCGACGGCAGTTCAACCGTGCCGGTCACATCGGTGGTGCGGAAGTAGAATTGCGGACGGTAATTGGCAAAGAACGGCGTGTGGCGGCCAC
>JANMOK010000031.1:0-4269 GCA_031369165.1 Paracoccaceae bacterium | reverse complement strand
GTCGATGGCATGCTCTACGGGCGGGGTTCGGTTGACATGAAATCGGGCGTCGCCGCCTTTGCCGCAGCGGCGATTGATTTTGTCAGCACGACGCCGCCAGTCGGTTCTGTCGTGCTTGCAATTACGGGTGACGAAGAGGCTTCCTCCAAAGATGGCACCGTCGCTATTCTTGACTGGATGAAAGCCAATTCTGAACGCATTGACCATTGTCTGGTTGGCGAGCCGACCTGCCCCGACCATATGGGGCAATCGATGAAAATAGGACGTCGAGGCTCATTGACAGCGCATTTGACCGCAAATGGCAAAGCTGGACATTCGGCCTATCCGGCGCGGGCGAATAATCCGCTTCCGGTGATGGTCAAACTGCTCAACCGCCTAGCGACGCAGACATTGGACAATGGCACCGAGCATTTTGAGGCATCGACGCTGGCGATTACCACGGTGGATACCGGGAATACCGTATCCAATGTCATCCCGGCATCGTGCAAAGCGACGGTCAGTATCCGTTTCAACGATGCCCATACCTCCGGGTCGCTGAAAGAATGGATCGACACAGAGGCGATGTCTGTCAGCGGCGGCACTGGCGTGACGATAGGATTGAAGTTTGCGGTTGTCGGCGAAAGTTTCCTGACCGAGCCGGGCGAGTTTTCGGCCATGGTGCAGGCCGCCGTAACCGCCGAAACCGGCGTTACCCCCGAATACTCCACCGCTGGCGGCACTTCGGACGCACGGTTTATCAAAGATCACTGCCCGGTCGTCGAATTCGGATTGGTAGGTCGCGGCATGCACCAGGTCGATGAAGGCGTGCCGACTGACGATATAGTGAAACTTAAATCTATCTACGGGCGTATCTTGCGGGAATACTTTTCCTGAGGGTTTGGCGATGAACAGAATTTTGATTGCCAGTGTGGCGCTTGCCGGTCTGATCGGCCTTGGCTTGCAGCTTGTCATCACGCTTGGCCGCAATGATGCGATCGGCATATTGGCCGGAATCGGCGATTTTCTCAGCTTTTTCACCATCCAGTCGAATATCGTGGTGCTGCTGGTCGCGGCCGCCACCGCAATCCGCTGGCCGGGGATTTTGACCCGACCCGGCGTGCAGGCGGCGGCGGCGCTGTATATTTTCGTGGTGATGCTGATCTATCACGCGGTGCTGCGCAGCCAATGGGACCCGCAGGGTCTTGTCTGGGTGGCCACCACGATGCTGCATTACATCATCCCGCTGGCTTATCTTTTCTGGTGGGTGGCCTTTGCCGACAAGTCGCACCTGACCCGCGATATGCCGGTCAAATGGCTGGGCTTTCCGGTGGCGTTCCTGCTGTTGTCGCTGGGTCGTGGGGCGATCACTGGCTGGTATCCCTATTCGTTTCTCGATGTGACTGAAATTGGCTATGCGCTGGCATTGCGCAACGCGGTATTGATTGCCGGGGTGTTTTTGCTGGCTGGATATGGTCTGGTATTTCTGGGACAAAGGCGCAGGACAAAGAGCAGTGCCTGAGGGGGCAGCCATGGATCACGCGAACGAACGGGCCGACTTGGCCGCAGCCTTGCGTTGGGCGGTGCGCTACAACTGGCACGAGGCGGTGGCGAACCACTTTTCTTTGGCTGTGAATACGGTGGGCACGCAGTTCCTGATGAATCCCAATTCGCGGCATTTTTCGCGCGTCAAAGCGTCCGATCTGTTGCTGCTCGACGCCAATGATTCTGATGTCTTGAGCGGGCCAAATGCCCCAGAACCGACTGCCTGGGGCCTGCATGGAGCGATCCACCGCAATGTGCCGTTCGCCCGCTGCGCGCTGCATATCCATTCGAAATACGCGACTGTGCTGGCCTCGCTGCAAGACTCGATCCTGCCGCCAGTCGACCAAAATTCTGCGATGTTCTATAACCGGATTATTGTGGATGAAAACTATGGCGGGCTTGCCTTTGAAGATGAAGGTGAACGAATTTCTGCCCTGTTCACCGACCCGCTCAAGCGTGTGATGGTGATGGGCAACCACGGGGTTATGGTTGTGGGGGCGTCGGTCGCCGAGGC
This sequence comes from Paracoccaceae bacterium, assembly GCA_031369165.1. Taxonomy (GTDB): domain Bacteria; phylum Pseudomonadota; class Alphaproteobacteria; order Rhodobacterales; family Rhodobacteraceae; genus JANMOK01. The sequence goes on along the minus strand of JANMOK010000031.1, from coordinate 2,234 downwards.
TTTCAACACACTGTATTACTTTGAACGTGCAGCGGAAACCTATGTGTCGGCCTTGGCCACCGGCAAGCCGCTGCGGGTGCTGTCGCATAACATCGCCATGAAAACGGCAGACGAGATGAACACGGTGACCGAGGTGGTGGACAACCATCTGAAAGAGCTGCGGCTGATATTGGACGAAGAGGGCTCAAACTATGCCGCCTAGGTTCTAGGGGTGCAGCATCTGGTTATTCTGGTCAAAGAACCGGTTCCAGGGCGGGTAAAAACCCGGCTGGGCCGCGGGATTGGCATGGTTGCGGCAGCATGGTGGTTTCGCTGGCAGGTCACTCGGCTGCTGCGCGACCTTGGGCGCGACCCGCGATGGATCACTTGGTTGGCAGTCACGCCCGACACGGCCTTCGCAAGTCGTGTTTGGCCCGCGCATGTGCCGCGCTGGCCGCAAGGAAATGGCGATCTGGGTGACAGAATGAAACGGATTTTCCGCGATTTTCCATCCGGTAAGATTGTGATTATCGGGGCGGATGTGCCGGGGGTTTCGGCGAGGTTGATTGCAAGCGCGTTCCTGGCCTTGGGCAGGAACGATGCCGTTTTGGGTCCATCAGGGGATGGCGGTTATTGGTTGATCGGGCTGCGACGGGGATCGCGTCCTTTGCCAAGCCGGTTGTTTGCGGGCGCGCGATGGTCGACCGAGAATGCCTTGGCCGACACCGAACGCACATTTGGAACGTTCCAGGTTGCAGGAATTGCCTGTTTGGACGATGTCGATACGGCGTCGGATCTGGCAAGGTTGTCCAAAGGTGCCCGTCGGTCTATGGCCTTGCACGGAGGCGTCGCATGATCGGCAGGTTAAACCATGTGGCTGTTGTTGTGCCAGACTTGGCAGCTGCTGCAGCGACCTATCGCGAAATTCTCGGCGCAAATGTCGGGCCGGTGCAGGTCTTGCCGGATCATGGAGTTTCTTTGGTGTTTGTCGAACTGCCCAACACCAAAATCGAGTTGATGACGCCTTATGGTGACGCATCGCCGATTGCCGGGTTTCTGGCGAAAAACCCAGACGGCGGAATGCACCACATCTGCTATGAAGTGGCCGACATTCGCGCCGCACGCGAGCGGCTGACCGCTTCGGGCGCCCGCGTTTTGGGCCCGGAAAAGATCGGTGCCCACGGGAAACCAGTGCTGTTTTTGCACCCGAAGGATTTCACCGGAACTTTGATCGAACTGGAGCAAGCATGACCATCACCGCCGCCATCGTGTTGTTCGCGGTGATCTGGTTCATGTGCCTGTTCATCGCCCTGCCCTTGCGCATGCAAAGCCAGGACGAGGCCGGATCGGTGGTTCCAGGCACGCCTGCATCCGCTCCGGCAGACCCGAAGTTGAAGAAGAAAGCCTTCTGGGTGACGATTGTGACCATTGCCTTGTGGGTGCCGCTGGTCTGGGTGATTTCGTCGGGATTCATTTCGATTGAGGACATGGATTTTTTTGGGCGGATGCGAGGCAGTTAGGGGGTGATCAGGCGGATTGCAGAATCCTGCCGGTTGTTTCAATCGCCGCCTGATTCACCCACTCCCCCTGCGTCAGCCGCCCCCGCAACAACGCCACCGGATGCGACCTGAGGGTCAGGCGCAAAGCCACGTAATCCTCCACCACCTGCTCGCCTTCGGTCATGGCGGGCAGCACCATTTTCTCCTCGAACAGCCCTTCCCCTTCCAAATCGCCTGCGAACAGCGGCAAGGGTTCCGTGCCCTTGATCGCTTTCGCCTGCCATTGCGCCTCGCGGCGGTTCAGGCCGAGGGCGGCGAAGCCATCGGCTTCGGCCAGCAGGGTCAGCAGGCGGGGCGGCGTTCCGGCACGGCGCCAGACATCCTCGACCTCTGTGTATCCATTGCCACGCGACGAGGTGATCCACAGCGCCTCTTCCTCGCGCATCGCCTTGATCTGGCGAAAGCCCAGCCGCAAAGCGAGGCCGCCTTTGCCGTCGGGTTCCAGCACATTGTCCCAATAGCTGGCGTTGATGCAGACCGGCAGCACGCTTACCCCGTGCATCCGTGCGTCGCGGACGATTTGGGCGGGCGCATAGAACCCCATCGGCTGCGAGTTCAGCAAAGCGCAGGCAAAAATGCCGGGGTGGTGCAGCTTCAGCCAGGCCGAGGCATAGACCAGCAGGGCGAAGCTGGCGGCGTGGCTTTCGGGGAAGCCGTATTCGCCGAACCCCTCAATCTGGGAAAAGCAACGGCCGG
>JANMOK010000426.1:0-2788 GCA_031369165.1 Paracoccaceae bacterium | reverse complement strand
CTCGATGGCTGTGGCCACCGCATTGGTGGCCCGAACCACAGCGTCGGGATCGCGGGCTTCGATTTCGGCGCGCAGCGGCGTGCCCTGGCAAAACCCGGTTGCGGGGTCACGCGCCGATGCTACGTCACCTTCGCGCCGGACCTGCTTGATGTCGACCGAGGAGAATCCCGCCTGGCGCAGGTCGCGCTCGATCAGCGCCCTGTCGTGGTAACCGCAAGGGGTTCGCGCCAGAAAATGCGGCGGATTTTCCGGAAACATCGCCGCCACCGTGGCATCGGCGATCTGCTGGACCGGATGCGTGTCGATGCTGTCCCAGACGGTAAAGATCAAGCGGCCACCGGGGCGCAACACCCGTTTGGCTTCTCGGAAGGCCGCCGCCTTGTCGGGCATGAACATGATGCCAAAGCTGCAGACGACGGCATCAAAAGCGCCATCGGCGAAGGGCAGGGCCTGGGCGTCGGCTTGCTGCCAGGCGATGTTGCCCGCTGCCGGTTTTGCTGCCGCGACGTCGAGCATGGCCTGATTGAGATCGGTGGCAACTATGGCGGCCTGCGGGAATGCCGCCGCAATGGCGCGGGCGATGATGCCAGTGCCGGCGGCGGTTTCGAGAATCGTCCGGTCCGCCGGGCCGAAGTGTTCGGCCATGACTTCGGCAAAAGGTTGGAACAGGATCGGGCCGAGATAGCGGTCATAGAGCTGCGGTACCGGACCGGCAAAGATTTTGTCGGTGTCCATTGGCGAAACTCCCTTGCAATAGAAAATTGCGGCGCGACATCGCGCGACAATACAAGGATAACTTGAGCTTCGCTACGGTCGAAAAGACCATGAGAACAGCAAGATGGTACGCCCTAGGGGAGTCGAACCCCTCTTACCAGAATGAAAATCTGGTGTCCTAACCGATAGACGAAGGGCGCAGACCTTCCGATCGGGGGTATTTAGCGGGGGTCGCGCGGGCGCGCAAGCGGTTTTCACGTCGCTTTGGCGACATCTTCGATGCGCAGTTTGGCCTTGCGGCGGCCCTGCCATTCGTCGAGTTCAAGTCTGCCGGCAAAGTGAAACGGTTGGCCGTCGTGGTTTTCAAGTTGGCTGCCGATGGGCGTTTCAAAGGCACGAAACAGAATTGCGTCGAGTTTGGCGGAACCATCGCTGAGGGTCAGGCGCAAATGCGTCTCGCCAGCGCGTTTGGCGAAGGTGACGCGCTGGTTGGCGAAGGCGACGCGCGGGGCGGGGGCTTCCTGGCCGAAAGGTCCGGCTTTTTCGAGTTGTTCCAGCAATTCAGGCGTCGCGGCGGCGTTGGCGAGCAGGCCGTCGATATGCAAATCTCGCACCGGCTGAGCGCCGGAGCCTTGTTTGGCAAGCAATTCGGCAAGGCGCTGCATCGCGGGTTCGAGCTGGGGTTTGGTCAGCGACAGGCCAGCAGCCATTTTGTGGCCGCCGCCTTTCTCGATCAGCCCTTCGCGTTGCAAGGTGGCAATAGCCGAGCCAAGGTCGATGCCGCTGATGGATCGGCCAGAGCCTTTGCCGTTTTCGCCGTCAAAGCCGATGACAATGGCGGGACGATGCGTTGCTTCTTTCAGGCGCGCGGCGACGATGCCGACATCACCGGGGTGCCAGCCATCACCCGCCGCCCAAGCCAGCGGGCCGTCTTGGCCGCGTTGCTCGGATTGGGCGAGGGCACTGGCCAGAACCTCGGCCTCGATGGCACGGCGTTCGGTGTTGAGGTGGTCAAGTCGCTGGGCAAGATGAGCGGCCTCGGTGGGGTCGTTGGTGGCCAAAAGCCGTGCGCCCAGTTCGGCAACGCCAATGCGTCCGCCGGCATTGACGCGGGGGCCAAGGATGAAGCCAAGGTGATAGGAGGTTGGGGCAGTGGTCAATTTGGCGACGTCTGCAAGTGCGGCGAGACCGGGGCGCTGGCGGGTGGCCATGATTTTGAGGCCTTGGCGGACAAAGGCGCGGTTGAGGCCGATCAGCGGGGCGACGTCGGCGACGGTGGAAAGGGCGACGAGGTCGAGTAGCGAGATGAGGCTCGGTTGCGATTGGTTTTCAGCGCGGCGCAGGCGGTTGAGGGCAACAAGAAACAGGAAAACGACGCCCGCGGCGCAGAGATAGCCAAAGTCGCCCGGTTCATCTTGTCGGTTGGGGTTGACGACGATGGCATCGGGCAGGGTTTCGCCGCCCAGATGATGATCGAGCACGATGATATCGCAGTTGGCCGCTTTGATCGGCGCGTGGCTGAGGGTGCCGCAATCGACGCAGACGATCAGGTCGTGGGTTGCGCCAAGGCTGGCCATGGCAGCTTCGTTAGGGCCGTAGCCTTCGTCGATGCGGTCGGGGATATAGAGGGTGGCGGTGTGGCCGATGTCGCGCAGCCAAGTGAGCAGCAGGGCGGCGGAGGCGCCGCCGTCAACATCATAATCGGCGAAGATGGCGATTTTCTCGGTGTTGTGCAGGGCTTGGGTGAAGCGGGCTGCGGCGCGGTCCATGTCTTTGAGGGTTGAAGGATCGGGCATCAGGTCGCGCAGGGTCGGGTCGAGGAAGGTGGCAGTGTTTTCCGGCAGCACGCCGCGCTGGGCGAGGATTTTCGCCAACAGGTCGGGTTGGCCGGTTTGTTGGGTAATGGCTTCAGACAGGCGTTGAATGGCGGGCGTTGGGCCGCGCCAGCTCTTGCCGGTGAGGGACGAGGTGACGTTGAGGAAGGCGGTCATGGGTGGTTGTTGCGAATGGAGTGAAGGACTCCGTGCGCTGCACTATGGGTTGCTTTGGCGCTGCGCGCCGCGCAATGACGGTC
>JANMOK010000039.1:0-5940 GCA_031369165.1 Paracoccaceae bacterium | reverse complement strand
CTTTACGAGCCCCGAATGGTTTTGGCCGAGGGTCGGATATGATTGCAACGGCGACTCGCGGTTCAAATGTCAACTTAGGAGCTTTGGGAGTGGAACGGTGCCTAGGCGTCGATGCCTTTGGGGATGACGTGGCCCATGCGGGGCAGGATGCGGCGCAGCAGCGGGCCGGTCATCACGGTGGTGACGACGGCCATGATGACAAGCATGGTGAAGATTTTCTGCGGGATGAAGCCCATCTCAAAGCCGATGTTGAGCACGATCAGCTCCATCAGGGCGCGGGTGTTCATCAGGGTGCCAAGCAGAGTGGATTGGACGTGGTCATAGCCGGAAATTCGGGCGGCGATGTAGACCGGGATGATTTTGCCGAGGATTGATGCGGCAAGGATGATGGCGAGCCATTGCAGGTCAAGCATGGTATTCAGGCCCAGCACATTGGTGCGCAGGCCGGTGAAGGTGAAGAAGACCGGCAGGAAAAATACCAGCACGAACTGACCGACTTGGCGGCGCCAAGCCTCGGTGAATTTTTGGTCATGGTGGAAAAGTAATCCCGCCGCGAAACCGCCGAAAATGGCGAAGATGCCGAGTTTGTAGGTGCAAAGCGCCATGAGGAAGGTGAAAACAATGATGATTGCCAGAAGGTTGGGCGGGATGCTGTCGTCCTTGAGCGGAAATTTCGCCAGCAGCGGGTAGGTCAGCGGGCGCAGGACAAAAAATGCTAGCAGTCCGAAAATGAGCACTCCGCCGATTTGCAGTGCAGCGGTTTGCGGCGCGAAAGATGCCGACGCGATGGCGGCGACGCTGGCGAGCATCAGCCAGCCGATGACGTCGTTCAAGGCGGCGGCGGATATGGCAAGAACCCCGATCTCGTGGCGGTTCAGCCCGAATTCGTACAGGATGCGGCCCAGGATTGGCACCGCAGTGATGGCAAGGGCAACGCCACAGAACAGGGCGTAGACGTGCTGGTTGATGTCAGGGGCGAAGGTTGCGGCTGAGGCGTAGCCGATGGCAAGGCCGAGGGCGAAGGGGATGGTGACGGAGACAAGTGTCACCAGCGCCAGCGCCTTGCGGTTGCGGGCGGTGGCGATATGGCCGAATTCGAAATTGCTGCCGATCTGGAACATCAACAGGATCAGGCCGATTTGCGAGATGACGACCAAGGCCTGCGAGGGTTTTTCGCCGAAGATCGTCGATGAGAGTTCGGGGAAGAAATGGCCGAAGAACGAGGGGCCGAGCAGCAGTCCCGCGACGATTTCACCGATGACGCCGGGCTGACCGACGCGGCGGAACACGGTGTTCAGCGCCCGGGCAGCGGCGATCATGATGATGAGCTGAATCAGGACTGTGAACAACAGGAGTTCGGTAGCGTGGGCAGAGGTCAATGGGTATCCTGTGATTTTCGCGTGCTCAGCGCACTGCATAACGTGCTGCGGCAGGAAAATGAAGTTGCGAATTGCCGCTCTTCCGCCGCCTGCCAGGAGCCGTTAGGGTTGCGGCCATGACCCATCCCCGATTCATCCATTTGCGCACCCATTCGGCCTATTCGCTGCTGGAGGGGGCGATTCAAGTGGAGCAACTGGTCAAGCTGGCGGTGAAGGCGGGCATGCCGGCGGTTGCTTTGAGCGATACCAACAACATGTTCGCAGCGCTGGAATTTTCGCTGGCTGCCAAAGCTTCTGGGGTGCAGCCGATTTTGAGCTGCCAGCTGGCCTTGGCTTCGGAAGAAGTTCTGCGGGCGGGCGACAAGGCATTGCCGGCGTATCCGGTAGTCTTGCTGGCGCAAAACGAGGCGGGGTACAGCAATCTGCTGAAACTGACCTCGGCGGCGTTTCTGCAATCGGGCGAGGCGTTGCCGCATGTCACGCTGGATCATCTGGACCGGCATGCAGGCGGGGTGATTTGTCTGACCGGCGGGGCCTTGGGGCCGCTGGGCAATCATTTGGTCAACGGGCAGGTGGCCAAGGCGCGGGCCTTGGCAGAGCGGCTGAAGGCGATATTTGGTGATCGGTTGTATGTGGAGCTGCAGCGGCATGCCGATGAGTCCGGGGCGCTGACCCGCGAGGAAGCGGCCAGCGAGGCCGGGCTGATTGCTTTGGCTTATGGGCTGGAATTGCCCTTGGTGGCGACCAACGACGTTTATTTTGCCGATCCAGGGTTCCATGCGGCGCATGATGCGCTGATCTGCATTGCCGAGGGCGCTTATGTTGACCAGCAGGAACCACGTCGTCGGCTGACACCGGAGCATCATTTCAAGCAGGAATACGAAATGGTGGCGCTGTTTCGTGACCTGCCCGAGGCGCTGGAAAACACCGTTGAAATTGCCAAACGCTGCGCGGTGGCGGCGCAGAAACGCAAGCCGATCTTGCCAAGGTTTGCGGAGAATGAAGTTGAGGAATTGCGGGTGGCCGCTAGGGCCGGGTTAGAGGCGCGGTTGGCGGTGATTACCCTTTCGGCGCCGCGCGAAGACTATGTAGCGCGGCTGGAGTTTGAACTGGATGTCATCGTCAAGATGGGATTTCCGGGCTATTTTCTGATCGTCGCCGATTTCATCAAATGGGCCAAGGGTCAGAACATTCCGGTGGGACCGGGGCGCGGATCGGGGGCAGGGTCGCTGGTGGCTTATGCCTTGACCATTACCGACATCGACCCGCTGCGGTTCGGGCTGCTTTTCGAGCGGATGTTGAACCCCGAGCGGGTATCGATGCCGGACTTTGACATCGACTTTTGCATGGATCGGCGCGAGGAAGTGATTGCTTATGTGCAGCAGAAATATGGCCGCGACCGGGTGGCGCAGATCATCACCTTTGGCGCGCTGTTGTCGAAAATGGCGATCCGCGATGTGGGTCGGGTGCTGCAGATGCCCTATGGTCAGGTGGACCGGATTGCCAAACTGATTCCCGTTGAGGGCGTCAAGCCGGTGTCGATAGAAAAGGCACTGGCTGACGAGCCGCGCCTGCGCGACGAAGCGAAATCGGAAGAAGTGGTGGCACGGATGTTGGGCTACGCCCAGCAGGTGGAAGGGTTGCTGCGCAATGCCTCGACCCACGCGGCCGGGGTGGTGATTGGCGATCGGCCGCTGGACGAGTTGGTGCCCTTGTATCGTGACCCGAGGTCCGACATGCCGGCCACGCAGTTCAACATGAAATGGGTCGAGGCGGCGGGGCTGGTCAAGTTCGACTTTCTGGGGCTGAAGACATTAACTGTGATCCAGAACGCTTTGGATTTGCTGCGTTTACGCGAGGTTGATATTGATATTGCGACGATCCCTCTGGACGATGCCAAGGCCTATGAATTGTATTCCGACGCCGCGACGGTGGCGGTGTTTCAGGTGGAAAGTTCGGGCATGCGCGAGGCGTTGCGCCAGTTAGCGCCCACCTGCATCGAGGATATCATCGCGCTGGTGGCTTTGTATCGGCCCGGTCCGATGGAAAATATTCCGAAGTTCTGCAATGTGAAGAACGGGCGCGAAAAGCTGGAAAGCCTGCACCCATCCATCGACCATATCCTGAAAGAAACCCAAGGGATTATCGTTTATCAGGAACAGGTGATGCAGATTGCCCAGCTGATGGCCGGGTATTCGCTGGGCGGCGCCGATTTGCTGCGCCGGGCGATGGGCAAGAAAATCCGCGAGGAAATGGCGCTTGAGCGGCCCAAGTTCGTTGCGGGGGCGAAAGCGAACGGGGTGGAGGCGAAGAAGGCGGGCGAAATATTTGATTTGCTTGAAAAATTTGCGGATTATGGTTTCAACAAATCCCACGCGGCGGCCTATGGAGTGGTGTCGTATCAAACGGCTTGGCTGAAGGCGAACCATCCGGTCGAGTTCATGGCGGCGGTGATGAACTGCGACATTCATCTGACCGATAAACTGGGGGCCTATCAGGCCGAAGTCGTGCGGTTGGGGATTACAATGGTGCCGCCCTGTGTGAACCGCTCGCAGGCGACGTTCGGCGTCGGCGATGGGGCGATTTATTATGCTTTGGGTGCGTTGAAGAATGTCGGCGTCGAAGCAATGAAGCTGATCGTTGCGGGTCGAGGCGACCGGGCTTTTAGCGACCTGTTTGATCTGGCGCGGCGGGTAGATTTGAAGCGGATCGGCAAACGGCCTTTGGAAATGCTGGCGCGCGCCGGGGCGATGGATCAGCTGGACAGCAACCGGCGCAAGGTGCTGGAGTCGCTGGATGCCTTGACCGCGTTTACGGCGGCGCATTTTGAGGCGCTGAATTCGGCGCAGGTCAGCCTGTTTGGTGAGAAGGGCGCGGATCTGCCCAACCCACGGCTGCCGATGCCCGAGGCTTGGCAGCCGATGCAGATGTTGCAACAAGAGCATTTGGCGGTGGGGTTTTATATTTCGGGGCATCCGCTGGACGATTATATGGGGCCGCTGAAACGGCAGCGGGTTTTGTCTTTGGCCGAGTTGAAACAAAAAGTTCAGGGCGGGGCGGTGGCGGCGAAGATTGCTGGGTCGGTATCTTCGGTGCAGATTCGCAAATCGGCGCGCGGCAATCGGTTTGCTTTTGTCGAATTGAGCGACCCTACCGGGCTGTATGAGGCGACGTTGTTCGCCGATGTGCTGGAAGCGGCGCGGGATTTGCTGGTGGTCGGGGCCAATGTCGTGCTGACGGTTGAGGCGCATCTGGAGGGCGAAGGGGTCAAGTTGCTCGCGAGGTCTGTTGTGCCGGTCGATTCGGTTGTGGCGGCTGCGGCGGGGGCCGGATTGCGTGTGTTTATCCGTGAGCAGGGCGCGATTGAGGTGGTGGCGCGGATCTTGGCCGAGCACGATCAAGGTCCGGGCGGGCGCGGGCCGGTGAATTTGGTTTTGATGGATGCGAGTCTGCCGGGCGAAGTGGAACTGGCTTTGCCGGGCATGTCGCGGATCACGCCGCAGATACGCGGGGCGATCAAGCATGTCGCGGGGGTGGCGCATGTGGAGGAGTTTTGAGGGGGGGTGCCCAGCCGAAAACCCTCACCCGCCCTTCGGGCACCCTCTCCACAAGTGGAGAGGGAAAGCTGGCTCCCTTCTCCATTCATGGAGAAGGTGGCGCGCAAGCGCCGGATGAGGCGGTTCCCCAAGCGAAAACCGAAGTTTCCCATTTTTCGTGCGCAAACGCACTTTCGCGTCGCAGGAATTCGCCAATATCCCCGCATTCAAACCAGAACAGGGGAATTTCATGCATCAATATTTTTTGGTCAACGGTGCCGACATTGGCCATTCGGGCGAAGGCTAAGTTATCAGTTGGGCCGCTTAGTAAAAACTGCCGGTTTTGAGAAAATGGATGGTGGCGTGAATCAGATAGTCGTCCAGCATCATGGTCGAATGCGCCACCGGCAGTTTCAGGCATTTGTCGGGCGGGGCGGAGCCGCAGGCGGAAACGACCGAGACTTTGCCGTCGTTTTCGCCGCGGATGCCGGTGATGACGCCGTAAGCCTCGAGCGCGGCAGTGCCTGCAATCGCGCCAATATCCAGCCCACGGTCGTCTTCAGGCGCATGGGGCATCAGTTCGCCCAAGGCGGGGCCCATCAGCGGCCCGATGATCGGGCCAAACAGGCTGGCGCGCTGGGCGATTTCAGAACCAAGGTTGGGGGCGCCAAGCTGAACGATACGGCCGCGATATGTGTTGGGTACCCGGCGCATCAGGTCTTTGGCGAGGATTCCACCTAATGAATGGCCGACAAAATGCACACGTTCATCGAGCGGTACATGCGGCCAGATCGCTTGTACAAGGCCGCTGATCGTGGCCTTGCGCGATGGGTAGTTGATCATCACCGCGTCAAACCCGGCTTCCTCGACGCGGCGTCCCAGCTTTCTCATTGAAGAAGAGGTGCGGCCAAGTCCGTGCAGGATGACGACCGGTTCCATCAGTAATGCGGCGGTTTTTGGTTGGCGGGGGTATCGGCGATTTGTTCGGCGGCGTGTTGGGTCAGCAGGGCGACGCGGCGGGTGAG
>JANMOK010000350.1:0-5124 GCA_031369165.1 Paracoccaceae bacterium | reverse complement strand
GCATTGTCGCCCGCACCACCGGCGACGACAACGGAACCTGACATACCATATCGTGCCGCCAATTCAGCCCGCAGAACCCCTGAAACCGCCGATCCCTCAACCAAACGTGGCATCTGATCGTCGCGCATCCCCGACGCCGCCAGCAATTCATCCGACCAACGCCGCCGCCCGACATCCAACCACGCCGTTCCCGAAGCATCCGACATCTCGGAAACATGTTCCCCCGTCAGCCAAAGCCGCAGGTAATCCTTCGGCAACAATGCCTTGGCAACACGGCCAAAAACCTCCGGTTCGTGGTTCTTCACCCAAACCAGTTTCGGCGCCGTGAACCCCGGAAACACGATGTTCCCCGCAATCCGATGAAACGCCGGATTTCCGTCCAGTACCGCCGCTTCCTTGAAGCTGCGGGTGTCGTTCCACAAAATACAAGGCCGCAGCACTTGATCAGCCTCGTCGATCAGCGTCGCCCCGTGCTGGTGCCCCGACAGGCCAATCCCGGTCACCGCCGCCAGTTCCGCCGGATGGCTCGCCTTCAGCCCGTCCAGCGCCGCTGAAGTGCCGGTAATCCACTCCGCCGGGTCCTGCTCCGACCAACCGGAATGCGGTCGTGTGACATGCATGTCGGCGGAAGCCGACGCAACAATCCGCTGCGCATCGTCCATCAACAGCGCCTTGACGCTGGAAGTGCCCAGATCGAGACCGAGATACATCAGACGTCGCTCAACTTGGTCCAGGCGGCGTTGTTGGCCGAGGATTGCACGCAAGCGGAAATAAACCGCATCCCCTCAACCCCGTCGTCGATGGTCGGGAATTGCACACCCTTGGGCACTTTCTTGCCCACCCGCGCCGCCCGAATGGCTTTGGCTGCTTCCTGATAGATATTGGCGAACCCCTCCAAATACCCCTCCGGATGCCCGCCCGGAACGCGTGTGACACGCGCTGCCGCCTCGCCCGATCCTGCCCCGCCTCGGGTGATCAATTGCTTGGGCTGGCCAAAAGCGGTGAACCACAGATAATTCGGGTCCGCCTGCACCCATTCCAGCCCACCTTTCGAGCCATAAATGCGCAGTTTCAGCCCATTCTCATGCCCCGGTGCAACCTGAGACGTCCAGATCATCCCCTTCGCGCCGCCCTTGAAGCGCAGCATCACATGCACGTTGTCGTCGACCTTGCGGCCTTTGACAAACGTATGCAGGTCAGCGGACAGCGATTCCAACGGCAGGCCCGACACGAACCGCGCCAGATTATAGGCATGCGTGCCAATATCGCCGACACAGCCGCCCAAACCGGTGCGTTTCGGGTCGGTCCGCCAATCGGCCTGTTTCTGGCCGGTCTTTTCAATATTCTCGGTCAGCCAATCCTGCGGATATTCCGCCTGCACCAACCGAAGTTCGCCCAGCTTGCCCTTTTGCACCATCTCCTGCGCCTGGCGGATCATCGGATAGCCGGTGTAATTATGGGTCAGAATGAACAAAGCATCGGACTTGGCGGCGATTTTGGCCAATTTCTCGGCGTCTTCCAAAGTCGCGGTCAGCGGCTTGTCGCAGATCACATGGATACCCGCTTCCAGAAACGCCTTGGCGGGGCCAAAATGCATGTGGTTGGGCGTCACAATTGCGACAACTTCAATACCATCCGGCCGCTTGGCTTCGGCCTTGGCCATATCGGCATAAGATGCATAAGACCGGTCATCCGCGATGCCCAAATCCCTAGCCGAAGCCAATGCCCGTGCCGGATCAGACGACAACGCCCCAGCCACCAATTGGTATTCGCCATCAATCCGTGCCGCGATCCGATGCACACCGCCGATAAACACCCCCTGCCCGCCGCCGACCATTCCCAACCGGATCGGACCGCTGCTGTTCTTGGTGAATTTTCCGCTGACCATGTCTGTTGCTCCTGTTAGCGAATGCCCATCATTTTGCGTAATTCCGCCCGATCAGTCGTGCCGCCAGCAAAGTCGTCAAACGCCTTGTCGGTCACCTGAATAATATGATTTTCGATGAAAGGTGCCCCCTCGGCGGCCCCCTGCTCCGGCGATTTCAGGCAGCATTCCCATTCCAGAACCGCCCATGAATTATAATTATACTGCGCCAGTTTTGAGAATATCCCGGCAAAATCGACCTGCCCATCGCCCAGTGACCGGAACCGTCCTGCACGGTTGGTCCAGCTTTGATAGCCCGAATAAACTCCTTGCCGCCCATCCGGGTTAAACTCGGCATCCTTGACGTGATAGGCGCAGATGCGTTCGTGATAGATGTCGATGAACGCCAGATAATCCAACTGCTGCAGCAGGAAATGCGAAGGATCATAGTTGATCTTGCAGCGCTTGTGCCCTTTCACCGCGGCCAAAAACATCTCGAATGTCGCCCCGTCAAACACGTCCTCGCCGGGGTGAATCTCATAGCCAATATCGCAACCCGCGTCCTCGTAAGCGTTCAAGATCGGCTTCCATCGTTTGCCCAGTTCGGTGAACGCTTCCTCCACCAACCCAGCCGGACGTTGGGGAAACGGATACAAATACGGAAACGCCAGCGATCCGGTGAAAGATACCGAGGCCTTCAGACCCAAATACTCGCTCGCCTTCGCCGCCTTCAGCATCTGATCGACGGCCCATTTCTGCCGCTCTTTCGGTTTGCCACGCACATGCGGTGCGGCGAAGGCGTCCATCTGGCTGTCATAGGCCGGATGCACCGCGACCAACTGGCCCTGCAAATGGGTGGAAAGTTCGGTGATCTCGACGCCACTATCCGCGCAAATCCCTTTGATCTCATCGCAATACGTCTTGGAAGTTCCCGCCTTGTCCAGATCGAACAGCGACCCGACAAAGGTTGGAATCTGCACGCCCTTATAGCCCAATCCGGCGGCCCATTTGGTGATATTTTTCAGGTTGTCGAACGGTTTCTTGTCACCGGCAAACTGCGCCAGAAAAATCGCCGGTCCTTTGATATTGGTCGCCATCGTAAATTCTCCCCATTCGCCTTTGTTCGGATCATTTCTTCTTCTTACGCTCCGGCCCTTTGCGCTCTGCCGACGCCGCCCAAAGGTTTATATCCGCCTCGGCAGCATAACGGTCAATCTCGGCCAATTCTTTTGCGCTGAATTCCAGATTATCCACCGCGCCAACGCAATCAATCACCTGTTGCGGATTGCTGGCGCCAATCAGCGCCGTGGTAATGCCGCCGTCGCGCAACACCCAAGCCAGCGCCATCTGCGCCAAAGTCTGCCCACGTCCCTTGGCAATCTTGTTCAAGGCCTGAATGTTCTTGACCACCTTTTCATCCAGCATCGCCGGATTCAGCGATTTGCCCTGCGTCGCCCGGCTGCCTTGGGGCAGGCCCTTGAGATACTTGTCGGTCAGCATTCCCTGCGCCAAGGGCGAAAACGCAATCGAGCCGATGCCGAGTTCCTTCAATGTATCCTTCAGCCCGTCATCCTCGACCCAGCGGTTGATCATCGAATAGCTCGGTTGATGGATGATACAGGGCGTTCCTAATTTCTTCAGAATCGCCGCCGCTTCGCGGGTTCGCTGCGAATTATACGACGAAATCCCCACGTAAAGCGCCCGGCCAGACCGCGCAATATGGTCCAATGCACCCATGGTTTCTTCCAAAGGCGTGTTTGGATCAAACCGGTGCGAATAGAAAATGTCGACGTAATCCAGACCCATCCGTTTCAATGACTGGTCGCACGACGCAATCAAACTCTTCCGGCTGCCCCATTCGCCATAAGGCCCGTCCCACATGAAATAACCGGCTTTGGACGAAATGATGATCTCGTCACGAATGTCGCGGAAATCTTCGCGCAATATCTGCCCGAACGCACTCTCGGCCGAACCGGCGGGCGGTCCGTAATTGTTGGCCAAATCGAAATGGGTAATGCCATGATCAAACGCCGTGCGCGCAATCGCCTGTTTCACTTCATGCGGCGTATCCCATCCAAAATTATGCCAAAGCCCCAGCGAGATTGCAGGCAACATCAAGCCGCTTTTGCCGCAGCGGCGGTATTTCATGTTCGCATAGCGGTCGGCACACGGACTATAGGTCAATGCAGCCTCCCCAAAAATCGCGGCTCTGACCGAAAGCCAGAGCCGTTTTTCAAGTAATCAGATCAGCAGTGCCCGCGCCTCAGCAATGCCCAAAGCTGCCGGTCGGGTGCAGGTCGTGTTCAAGTCAACAAACTTGCCCGTCTCTCCCGATTTGAGGATCGAAGTCATCACGTCGACGCCGTGCAATGTCCGCTCTAGCGAGCAACGATTGTCGCGTCCTTCCAAAATCGCCACTGCCATATCTGCCAAACCGGCAGTGCGATAGTTGGCCAATGGACCTGCCTTTGGATGTTCTTGATTGTTCTTGCCGAACGGGTGGTCCCACGGCGACACTTTCTGTTTGGTGCCCGACTGGTCGGTAATGAGTATCTCGCCGCCGAAGAAGTTCGGATCAGGCACGAAGACCGACCCTTCGGTGCCGTACAGTTCGATATTGTGATGGCCGTGGCTGTACGTGTCCCAACTGGCACCGATGGTCACGATCGCCCCGCTGTGGAATTCAAGGATGCCGTGAATGGTGGTGGGCGTTCTGACCTTGATCTTCTTGCCAAGGACCGGCGAGCCGGGCGTGGTGACGACGCGGTGCGTCTTGGCACTGTTGGTAAAGGAAGTGACGCGCTTCACCGGACCGATGAGGTTGATAAGGTCCGTGACGTAGTAGGGACCGATATCCAGCACCGGGCCCGCACCAATTTGAAAGAAGAAATCCGGATTGGGGTGCCAATGCTCCATGCCGCGACTCATCACATGCGTCGTGCCGTGGGTGATCTTGCCAAGTTGTTTGCTGTCGATGATGTCGCGGACCTGCTGATGCGCACCACCCAAAAACGTGTCGGGCGCCGAACCAACCGAGAGCCCGCGCTTGCGGGCTTCCTTTTTTAGCGCTTTGCCCTCCTTCAGGCTCAGCACAAAGGGCTTCTCCGAATAGGCATGCTTGCCCGCCGAGATCGCATCCATCGTCACTTGGAAGTGCGTGGCCGGGATCGTGAGGTTCACGATCACATCGATCTCGGAATTCTTGAGCATCTCGTCCGGCGTCATCGCCTTGACCCCGAACTCCTCCCCGCGCTTGCGGG
>JANMOK010000348.1:0-7507 GCA_031369165.1 Paracoccaceae bacterium | reverse complement strand
TCGGCGTGCCTTCCTGGGTGGCCGAGGTGAAATAGAACCCACGCAACCAAGCGCTTTCCTCGTAGCGACTTTCGCCAAACACGCTTTCAATCAACAACTTCAATGGTCCCGAAAGACTTTCGATTTGGGCAGGAAAGCGGAAAATCTCAGCTCTGTTGGAAAGATTGTCCTCACCCTCCATCCGTCCGACCAGCCGCTTTTCCAGCCGCGCGGTCAGAGCAGATAATTCGCGTCCAACATAAATCCCATCGACCTGCGCATCGGTTGGAAAAGTCGAGCCCCAGACCTGTTCGCGTTCTGCCGTCGTAAGACCACGAAAAAACGCTTCAAAACCTTTCAGCAAGTCGGCTTTGGTCAACATCAAATAGACCGGCAAACGCAGTTCCAAGCGTTCGTACAGCTCTGACAACCGCTTGCGAATTTCGCGGCCATGCGCACGAATAGCAGCGTCGCCTTCGGCCAGTATCTCGCAACTCAACGTCAATATTACGCCGTTCAGCGCCCGCTTGCCGCGATGCTTTTTCAACAAATCTAGGAAGCCCAGCCATTCGGCGGCATCGACGTCGGGCTGGCTTTCCTGCTGCACATAGCGCCCGGCCGTATCAACCAGCACCGCCTGTTCGCTGAAAAACCAATCGCAATTGCGGGTACCGCCGACGCCTTTCAGATCGTCCGAAAGGTCAATGGGGAAGTTCAGGCCAGATTGGCGCAAGGCCGTAGTCTTACCTGTCCCCGGCGGACCGATGAAAACATACCACGGCATATCGCGCAAAAATTTCTTGCCACCCAATTTGCGCCTTTTCAGTTCCGATAAAATGCTGGCGAATTTGCTGCCAATGGCCGCGATATTTTCTTCACCCGGTCCAGCAACTTTAACGGGATCGGCTCGTGCCAATTCAGACACAAAAACCTGATTGGCCTTAATCGCTTTGCGCTGTGCCAAAAACATACGGATCAGCCAGATAAGCACCACCAGCAAGATCACGACCATCCGCACCAACTCGTCGGCCAGCGGCGTGCTGTCGCCAAACTTGAAGGCTGGGCCAAACACCCAAATCAAGGCGCAAAGCAAGACAACGCCGATAAAAACCCACAATCGACGCGAGGTCAAAACAGCCCAAAGGAAGCGAAGGATGAACATCACAGCCTCTTTTGGATTTTGATTTCAACGCGCCGGTTCTGCGCCCGGCCCGCTTTGGTGCCATTGTCGCCAACAGGCTCTTCCGCTGCATGACCTTCGGATGTAACCACATCAACGGCCACACCATTTTGCACCAATAAATCGGCAATTGCTGCCGCACGCGCCTCGGAAAGGCGCTGGTTAGACCCGAATGGGTCCGAGGCCTGCACGGGTATTGAATCGGTATGCCCGATAATCGTGATGTTGCCTGTCAATTCGACATTGGCCAGAATTGTCTGCGCAATCGAGGCAATCAACGGTCCAAACTGTTCGTTCATATCGGCGCTGCCGGACCGGAAAAGTTCGGGATTTGTCGTCTGGATATTCAGAATAACCAGTGAAACATCCTCGCGCCCTTGCATGGCTGCTAACAAATCCGGCGGGGCGGCCTGGTTGAATTCGGGTAAAAGTTCGAAAATCACCGGCTCGATGGCCACCACTTCCGCCGGGGCGACCATTTTTATGGTGCGAAAAATATCGGCCCTTTCGGCGGGTGGCAAAGCGCGTGCCAAGGTGAACAATGTCACCGATTGCCGCGAAAGATTGATCGACAGCATCACATAGGTCAGCGTCATCAACGCTGCGGCGGCCAGACCAACAACCCAAATTGGCACCGTAAAGCGCGACGGTTCATCCGCCGCAACGACGCCCTTCCAGTTTGGCGACAAAGGCGCGTTCTCGGCCTCGGCGTTGCGCAAGAACCGCGCGGCAGCAGCGCGTACTGCCATCAACGACCCATCACCCGCCCTTCCCGGAACCCGGTATTTCCCGCGAAACCCCAATGCCAGACACATATACGTCAGTTCCAGCATTTCCGGGTCGCGGTTGGGATAACGCTCCAATTCCTCTAACCGCTCAAAAAACCGCGTTCCCGCATCGACGTCGCCATAAAGCGACACCACCAGCGGCTGACGCGGCCACGACGAATTGCCGCCCCAAGGGGTGTTCAGCGCCAAATCGTCGAGCAACGCGCCAACGCACCACCCGGCATTGTCTGCCCGCGCCAGCGGCGACCCGGCGGCAATCGCCGCATCACGCGCACTGCCCAGCTCGTTCAACATCCGGGTTCGCAACGTTTCCGGGTCTTCCGGCGGGCGGGCATTTTCCAGTTCCGGCGCCAGTTCCAGCAGGGCCGAAAAGGCGTTGATCAGCGCATTGGGATGGGCGCGGTTGCGGGCAATTGGCGCATAATTTGCGGCATAAGATTGCGTCGGCTGTGAACGCGGCGCAGCAGCAGGGCGAATACGTGTTCGGCCCAGATCCTCGGACAATCCGAATGGGTCATCCTTGACCATGCGACTACCTGCTCACTGCGTAGCAATCAACTGTCGGTTCGCTCGGAAGCGTGCCGCTGACCCCTATAATGAACCCCGGCGCATCCAAAAGCGATGCCCAGTGGGCGCTTTTCTGATCCAGCTCCAAACACAACCTATCGCCATCGTAGGGTATCTCGCGCGGTTGCGAATGCAGAGGCTTCAGCGCGATGCCCGGCAAACGCGACTTCCACAATGCTTCAAACTGATCCGCCGACCCGACCGTCGCCTGCTGGACAAAAATCTTGCGCAATGCGTCTTCCGACAATTCCGAGCCGATGCGCAGCACAATACGGCTGCTGGTCAGCATCTCTGGATTGTCGATCCGCACTTTCCAGACGTTGGTGGAATGTTTCGCCACCACCAATGCCCGCGATTTTTGTTCGACATGGCGCAATGACAGCATCAGCGAGCGCATCGTATCGACAAGCGCCGTAAACGCCGGTTGCGGGTCCATGTGGCTGTAAGCTGGCAACTCCTGCAATCGTCGCGAGCCAGATCCGTGCGTCGCCATCTTGCCCGCCAAACTTGCCAGTTCGCGGAACAATTCAGAGGGATGATACAAGTCTTGCGCCAGCATATGGGCGAAGGACGGTCGCGCCGCGTTGGCCAATTCAAGGATCAAAAGATTCTCGATCCCCCGCCCCGCACCGCTGACCATGATCTCGCCATGTGCATCGGCAATGCGGTCCAGCCCGGTCACAACTTCCTGCAAGAATTGCCGATAAAAAGCCACGGCACCGCTGACAACAGCAGGCGGCAGAAACCCCTCAACCAAGCCGACCGAACCATCGGCTTTCAGGCCGTCAATGCGGGCAATCGGCAGGGTGCTGTAACCCCCCGTATCGTCCCCAGGTGCTAACAAGCGGGCTGCGGGCCGCGCGACTTCGATCTCTTCTGGACTGGCCCCGCCGCGAACATTGTCGCGTGCATTGGTAATCACCCCGCGATAGCGCGCCCCGGAAACTGGCATATGCGCCGGGTCAACCACTGCCGCCCCGGCTAATTCCAGCGGCAATCCAAGCGACACGATCCCGGCCATTGAGCTGGTCACAGCCAAGGGCTGCGGGGCATCCACGGCGTCTGGAATGGTAAAGGGCGTTCCGTCGGGCAAGATACCGGTACCGGCACTTAGCGAAATTCGCCCCGCGCCCAGTGCCGCTGCATCCAATTCTAGCTGCCGAAAACCCCAATGCTGCAGAGAAAGTGCCCCGAGCGCGCCGCGCACCAATGCGTCAGTATAACGGTCTTGTTGCTGAAAATGCTGGGTACGAAGGAAAAGGCCCTCGGACCAGACGACTTTGTTCTTATCGCTCATGCTCACCCTCGCCCTGATCCAAGCGACACGGAACCACTTTCGGCTCCCGCTTTGCAGCCATCACTTGCCCTCGCCTTTTGCCTGTTCGTAAGCATCTCGGAAATCCGACCCGACATCGCCGAGAAACTTGTCCTCGGCAGATCGGGCAATTGCTTGGTAACGCTCCTCATACAATTGCCAAAGCTTCGCGCGTTTGCCGCCCGCAAGCAATGTCTCAATCGCTGACTTCTCTTTCAATTCCGCTTCCAATGCCCTCGGATCAAAACGGTCGATCATCCGGCGCAGCGCCGCCTGAACGCCGTTCCACGAACGGATGTTGTGCTCGGCCAAATCGCGATAAGCGGCGGATATGGCGGTTTCAGGTGCCAGATAGCCAGGGCTTTTCCCGCGCAATAACGCCGCCAGCATATCGTCAACATTTGCCAAAAATTTCAGCGGGTTAACGTCCGAATGGCTGATAATCGTCTGGGCCACGCGGGCGTTTTGTTTTTCCTGCGCCCGGTTTCGCAGCAAATGCGCCAGACCTTCGACCATCAGGCGAAACCGCAATCCCGCCGATTCCATCAATTCCTGGGTCGAGACTTTGGTGAAATCCGCCGGATCAAGCCCCATGGCACGAATAAAAGCGTCCCGCTCGCCCGAGTCTGGCCTTGCGCCAGGCGACGGCGAAACACTCGCCGCCGTTGCAGCCGGTTGGGCACGCTCTGACACCACGCTGCTGCCAAAAGGATTGTCAAAACTCGATGCTCGCTCCACACGGCGTTCTGGTTCAGACACGCGCGTTGGCAACGGGTCCAAGGTGAACGGGTCATCAAAGGCCGCCGAATTGCCGCGCTTGGGTGATGATTGAAAATTGTCCGCCGCTGCCCTGCGCGGAGCATCGAAAGGATCAGGCAAAGACTTTGGCCGTGGCTGCACGGGTGGCAATGGTGTGCGCGCCGCAAAGAAATCGTCTCCGGCAAATCCCCCGGCCGTCGGTGCCGCAGTCTCGGTGCGCCCCGGGGCCGAAACCGGTGCCGCTCGTGCCTGCTCCAAATGCACCCGCAGTACATAATCACCCATGCGCAGCCGCATACCGTCTTCCAGATTGACCGAATTGCCCGCACCCAGCGGCTTTTCCGAACCGTCAATAAACAATCCGCCGCGACTGCTGTCGGTGACCTGATAGTGACCTTCAGACCCGGAAATCACGCAGTGAAAACGCGAAACCAGCATCTCGGGGTCTTCGATCTGCCAAATGGCTTCCTTGCCCCGCCCAATGGTCAATTCACCGCTTTCGTGCCGATACTCGTGGCGGGCCTGCTGGTGTGCCGCATGTTCAAGGGTCAAAAGCAGGCTCATGCCACGGCTTTCACTTCCAATGGCAGCAGCGTCGCGGCATGACTGATGCAGACATCCCCTGCGTCGCTCAGCCGTTTTGGTTGCAGCCAAGCGGTGCGCGACAACTGCGTTTTACCAATCGCCGCTGCGGGTATTTCTTCCTTTCGCAACATCAAGCGCACATCCACATCAATTTCATGCCCCGCTATTGCCAATATGGCGGCGCGCAGCTGGTGCATTGCTTGCCCTTTTGCCGCGAATTTGGCAAATCGCCTGAAATCAAGCGGACCGACGCGCAGTTCAGCTTTGTTCTGGGGCTGAAACGACCGGGAGCCGGCCACGCTGCTTGTTGCCAGCCCGCAGTGCATTTTCCCCAATCTGGTTTGCAGAGCCTTGGGAATTTCCACCCAGTTACCAACATTTTCGACAAGCTGGACCGGTGCCCCGATGACGGCGGAAACGAACTTGGTCAGCCGCTCGGGTCCGCGCACTTGTTGACCTAACCCTGCTGCTTGCTGCGTTCGGACAGTGGCGAAATTGTGCGTGCCCTCTGTACCCGGCAAACCGACGCCTGCCAAGGCGCGAAACAGGCTGCCAAAGCGATCGCCGCCTGCGCGGCCTGATTGGACGTCGGGTCGCGACTCAGCCCAAGCGCGATAAAACAGCGCGATCTCCCGATGCTGCAGCATATCGGCAAAATCAACAAAGGTTGTATCGCTGGTTTCGCCGCCGTCGCTGCCAGAAAACCAGCGTTGCGAAAGCCGATCCAACACCCATCGCGTCATGTGCAAGGGCATCGGCCCTTCTGGCCCCAGAAGGCCCAGGTTCATCACTTTTACTTTGGCGGCGCTGTTTGGCGTTGCCTCCTGCATCGAGGCGACATCCTGCACGGCAAAGCTTTGCCGTACATGCTGACCCAAGCGTGCCGGTTCGCGCTTGGGCCCACCGCTGCGCCCGAATACCTGATCGCCTTTTTCCAGCTGCCGCAAGAGTTGAAAGAAATTCACGTCGGTGATCGGCATTTTTGGGTTGTTCAAATCAGACATCGGTTGCCGATCACGATTGGCCAGACAATTTCTTCTTGCCTTTGCATCAGGCGCGTGCGGGTGCGCACGAATGAATTGATCCCGGCATAACGCGCGAACAATCGATCAATCAGCGCCGAAAGCAGCAAATTGCTGTGCCCCGACAACATGTTTTCATCGACATGCAAGGTGATCTCGGTGCCACGGCCAAAGCACATTGGGCCAGCGATGTTCAATCGATCAATGACTGGGCGCGAGGTTACATGGTCAATAGCCCGCACTTGCCGCAACAACGCCGGGTCACCACGGTCGGCGTAAAGCGTCAGCAAGGCGCGCAAAGGTTCCGCCCCCGGCTGATCTTCGGCCAATGACAGAAAATTCAGCGACAACTGGCTGACCAGCCGCCAGGCCAGATCATCGGCACGCGATTCTCCGCCCATGGATTTGGGCAAAGCCGCCGGCAATGATGCGCGCGGCGGCCGCATTGCCGCCAGCAATTGCACGCTGGAAACCGGGTCACCGCTTTCCAGCGTCAGCGCCGGATTGTCGTCGAGTATCGCCAAATCGCGGTTGGTGCACAAAGCCCGTACCGCAAGTCGACGCACCGGTCGCTGTGCTGCTTCGCCCGAAATTGAAATGAACACGTCATCGCCGCCATAGGATGTGCGCATCTGCCCATCGCGTCGCTCATCCTCGCCGGGACGGCGTGGACGCCGCTCGGTTGCATGGAATTGACCAGTGCTCGACGCCTGAACACCGCCAAAAACCGAAGGTATTGTCGCTTCAGTGCCGTCCTGGTCAGAGTCCTCAACCGACGTGACCGAGAATATTTCGAAATCTCGGCTGCGGGTGCGGTCGGCGTGCAAGACCTGTTGGTATTTTCGGTTGTCAATTTCAATGACATCGCAGTCACGCTCAAACAGGTTGACCAGCGGGCCTGCGAACAAAGCCACGTCGCTGGCAGCAACATCGGCCAATTCCGGGCAAGCACGCCCGAACAAGAAAACAATTTCCAGCTTGCCCGTGCCGCATTGCTTCACGAGTGGCTGCAATCCGTCATAGCGGGCAAAAAAGAATCTTTCCGGCATCAGGAAATATTCGCGCAGCAGCCGGTAACCTTCAAAAGAAGCGCGGGTGCGCGGCAACAAACCTTCGTCATCCTCGATTCCCACCATTTTCGGGCCGACAACTTCCCTGAAAGCCTGTTCCTTGACGGCAGGCCGCGCAACCGAAGCCACGGTCGCACCGTGTATCGCATCAAACAGGTGTGCCGCCCGGGCTTTGCCGGCAAAAAACAGATCCAGCCTATCCAGCGCCAATTCCGAAAACGCCCCCGGACCGTCGCGCTCGA
>JANMOK010000341.1:0-5539 GCA_031369165.1 Paracoccaceae bacterium | reverse complement strand
CATCGACTAAGGAGCCAAACGCAACATCCTGCGATGCCTGGCATCTGCCGGCTGCGACGTATAGGTGATGCCCGCCTCGACCACCGCCCAGGAAAACCTCGCGCAAAACCCCGACGCCATGTTCCAGTACAACGGTACCGGCGACCCGGCGGCGACCGGCAAATATGCGGTGCCGATGATCCGGGGTGTCATGGAAAATTCCACCATGCCAATCTTCGGCATCTGCCTTGGCCATCAGATGCTGGCGCTCGCCCTTGGTGGCAAGACCATCAAGATGAACCACGGCCACCACGGCGCCAACCATCCGGTAAAAGACGTTGAAACCGGCAAGGTCGAGATCACGTCGATGAACCACGGCTTTGCCGTAGACAGCCAAAGCCTGCCCGAGGGCGTGATTGAGACCCATATTTCGCTGTTTGACGGCTCCAACTGCGGCATCCGCATGCAGGATCGCCCGGTGTTTTCCGTACAATACCACCCCGAGGCCAGCCCCGGGCCGCAGGATTCGTTTTATTTGTTCGAGCGGTTTGTTCAGGCGATGCGCTGAAAACTTCACGGCTTGTTAACCCCGATCCGTGATCCTGGTTGCATCAGGTTGGTCGGGGTTTGTTTTGGCCGTAAATTCGTCAAATGCGTTGGTTCTAACAAATGACGCACGGCCAAGACTTGGCCAAATGCTGGTAAACTCGGGGGCGATAAATGCCGATGATTTGCAAAAGTCACTGGCCATACAGCTGCGAACCCGCGCAAAATCCCGCCTTGGCGAAGTTTTGCTGGCAAACGGATTTGTCCGACCTAACGAGATTTCAAAAGCCTTGGCCCGCCTGTATGGTATCGGTCGCATCGACTTGGCCAAGGCGCCTATTGACCCCGACCTTTTGGACGATGTCGATCCTTTGGCCTGTTTGCGGCTAGGTTATGTGCCTTGGCGCAGAATCGGCGAAACTACTATTGTCGCCGTATCGGATCCCGACATGATCCAGCAGATCGCAAAATCCCGGCCGCTGCCAAGCGGCAATCTGGCCTTTGCCATTGCCGACGCCGCGCTGATCCAGGTCACGCTGCTGCACTATTTCCAAAGAAATTTGTCCGATCGCGCCAGCACGCTATGCCCGGCGGAATATTCGTGCCGGACTCTGGCGTCACGCTGGGCATGGCCAAAGTTGATCGGTGTCGCCGCGTTTGCAGGTTTTTTGACACTGAACGCCCCAATCGCGGCCCTCAGCATCATTCTGATATTCTTGGCACTGGCAAATTTTGGCACTGCGGTCTTGCGCATTCTTGCCTTCGGCGCGATGATGTTTCCGCGTTATATCCAAGATGTTGCATCCACAAAACGCGATCCCAGCCGACAGCCCTTGCCACGAATTTCTATTCTGGTGCCTCTCTTTCGCGAACCGATGGTGCTTGGCGCGTTGCTGGTGGCGCTGAAGAACCTCGACTACCCGCGTGCCTTGCTTGATATAAAACTGATCCTTGAATCCGATGATGAAGAAACTCCGGCTGGTCTTTTGCAGCATGATTTACCGCCGTGGATCGACGTAATCCTTGCGCCAAATGGTGCCATCCGCACCAAGCCAAGGGCGATGAATTACGCGCTGCCGCTGTGCAAGGGCGAGATTGTTGGCATCTATGATGCCGAAGATCGGCCCGAACCCGACCAATTGCGCAAAGTCGCTTTCGCTTTGGCACAAGCCCCGGCAAAAATCGCGTGTGTCCAGGGTGCCCTCGATTTTTATAACACCCGCCAAAATTGGCTTTCGCGGTGTTTTGCCATCGAATATGCGCAATGGTTTCGCGTGCTGTTGCCGGGACTGCACCGCCTCGGTTTACCAATACCCCTAGGCGGCACAACGGTGTTTTTCAGACGGGCAATCCTCGAAAAACTGGGGGGCTGGGATGCGCATAATGTGACCGAAGACGCCGATTTGGGCATGCGTCTGGCCCGCTTTGGCTATTCCTGCGGCATTCTCCCTTCGACGACTTTTGAGGAAGCGACCTGCAGCCCGAAACCTTGGGTCCGCCAGCGCTCGCGCTGGCTGAAAGGTTATGCGATGACTTGGTCAAGCCACATGCGACACCCTTTCAAGCTGCTCGACGATCTGGGCCCATCAGCATTTCTGACGTTTCAGATCTTGTTCCTCGGCACACTGGCCAGCTATTTGGCCTTTCCGCTGCATCTGGCACTTTGGGCAAGTTTTTTGGGCGTGGAGGTTCCATTGTTCACCGGCCTGCCCCGCGAAATCTGGTTCTGGTTCGTAACCTCGCATTTGACCGGATTGATTGGGTCGCTCCTGGTCGCAGCACGTGCCCTCGCGCCTAAAACCCATCGTCGCCTGGCACTGTTCACCTTGTCGATGCCGCTGTATTGGCCCCTCGGTGCCATTGCATCTTGGCGTGCGCTTTTTGAAAGTTTTCTGATCCCATTCTATTGGGCAAAAACCGAACACGGCACCGCGCATGAGGAAGCGAATTAACTGGTCAAAACACGCCCAAGCTTGTCGTTTCGCGCCAGAACGCCTAACCTGCATCCATGCCGAAATCTGCCTTTGCACATATAACCACTTGGGTCTTTGACCTCGACAACACGCTCTACCCGCGCGGTTCTGGCCTGTTTCGCCAAATCGAAGACAAAATGAACGATTTTGTCGAGCGTGAACTGAAACTTCCACGACATGAAGCCATCGTGCTGCGCAACACCTATTGGCGCAAACACGGCACAACGCTGGCCGGACTGATGCAGGAACACGGGATCAAGCCCGAACCCTATTTGCTCGAAGTTCACGACATCGATTATTCGGTCTTGATACCTGATCCGCAATTGCAGGCCGCGATTGACAGTCTGCCGGGCCGCAAAATCATCTTCACCAACGGCCCGCGCGGACATGGCGAAAAAGCCAGTGCCGCTTGCGGACTGCGCCAGTGTTTCGATCAAATCTATGGTATCGAAGACGCCGCCTATGTGCCAAAACCCCGGGCACCTGCCTTCGAAAAGGTTTTTGCGACAGACGGGTTAACACCGCAAAACACCGCCATGTTTGAAGACGATCCCGTCAACCTGCTGGTCCCATTTAGCCTTGGCCTGCAAACGGTGTTGGTTGGACCGGAAAATGGCGGCGACCACATCTTGCACCGCACACTCGATCTGACGGCCTTTCTGACGCAGTTGGCGTGACAGGGCTTTCGGCATGCTTCGCCGCGGCCTAGTCTAAAGTTATGGAACGGCTAGAAACGGAAATATTGATCGTCGGCGGCGGAATTGCCGGGCTTGTCGCCACGGCAGCCTTCGCCAACGCGGGTTTCGAGACGCTCTGCCTCGACCCCGAAAACCCAACAAGCAAACCAGACCTCCGCTCGACCGCATTCCTGATGCCATCGGTTGACTTGCTGAAAAGGTCAAACCTTTGGTCACGGCTCGCACCGCACGCCTCGCCCTTAAAAACCATGCGTTTGCTCGACGCTGACCCCGATGCCCAGACCATTCGCGAAAAAGCCGATTTTTTGGCAAGCGACATTGGGCAGGACCAATTCGCCTTCAATATTCCCAACGCCATTTTGCGCCGCGAAATCGGTGCCCATCTGGAAACCATATCGAATGCCCGGTTGGCAGCGCCGACCGGTTTTGACCATTTGACCCCGCGCACCAACTATGCCCTGGTGCGCCTGACCGATGGGCACGTGACAAGGGCAACACTGGTCATCGCTGCTGATGGTCGCAACTCAACCGTGCGCTCCCAGCTTGGCATCCCCGTCCGCAAATGGCACTATGGCCAAAGCGCCATTGTCTTTGTGGTCTCCCACCCGCAGCCGCATGAAAACATTTCAACCGAAGTCCACCACAGCGGCGGCCCCTTCACCCTTGTACCCTTGACCGACCCGCATCAATCTGCCGTGGTCTGGATGGAGCATTCGCGGCAGGCTGCGGCGCTGATGTCGCTTGGCGTTGGCGATTTCGCCAAGGCTGCAACACGGCGGTGCTGTAACGTGCTTGGCCCGCTCGAGTTAATCGGCACGTGCGCAACCTGGCCGATAATTGCTCAGCTCGCGCATAGATTAAATGGCCCGCGCACCGCCCTCATCGCCGAGGCTGCCCATGTGGTGCCCCCCATCGGCGCACAGGGGCTGAACATGAGCCTGGCTGACGTTGGTCTGCTTCTGGATATTGTTACAGATGCCCGAAAAGCGGGCCGAGACATCGGCAGCCCCGGCTTGCTGGCACTCTACAATCGACAACGCCTGCCGGTAATTACCGCCCGCGTCAGCGGTATCGACGCCCTGAACCGTGCTGCCATGACGTCCGCGCCGCTTCTGCGCGATCTGCGTCGCGCCGGGCTCAACGCCCTGTTCAACATCGAGCCCCTGCGTAAATCCGCCATGCGGCTTGGCCTAGGTTAGGCGTCTCAGCCTCGCGGCAGGGGTTGCAGCATGCTGACGCGGTTGCCCTCGGTATCGGTGAAGGCAATGAACTTGCCGATGCCCGGAATGTCCATCGGCTCACCCTCGGTCTTGCCGCCGGCCTCGCTGACCCTGCGCATCGAGGCGGCAATATTGTCAACCGCGATCACCACCGATGGATAGGCCGCCGGCATTTCCGGCGTCACCGGAAAAAATCCGCCATTGATCGTGCCGGGCGTCACTGGCCGTTCGTCCTTGGTTTCCGTTGTGGTGACCAGCACGTAATCGCCCATTTCCGGCCCCAGCATCTGGGTCTGCCAGGAAAATACCCGCTGGTAAAATTCCGCCATGCGGTCGCGGTTCCGGGCGGGCATTTCGAAATGAACAACGGGATCGGGCTTGGCCATGGCAATTCCTCCTGTGCGCTGTTGGACCAGGCCGAGAATAGTCTCGGCCCCGCCCGCTGTCCACGCCGGACCTGCCCGCTGCCAATTCCCCTTGCCCTTCGCCTGTCGGGCGATTAGGCAGCGAAGCTGAAAAAACCACGCCCAAGCCAGAGGATCATCATGCGCGTTTATTATGACCGTGACTGCGACATCAACCTGATCAAGGACAAGAAAGTCGCCATCCTCGGCTATGGTTCGCAGGGCCATGCCCATGCCCTGAACCTGCGCGACAGCGGTGCCAGAAACCTCGTGGTCGCGCTGCGTCCGGGATCACCCAGCGCAAAAAAGGCCGAAGGCGAAGGGCTGAAGGTCATGGACATCGCCGATGCCGCCAAGTGGTGCGACCTGATCATGTTCACCATGCCAGATGAATTGCAGGCCGCGACCTACAAGAAATACGTGCACGACAATTTGCGCGACGGCGCGGCAATCGCCTTTGCCCACGGCCTCAACGTGCATTTCGGCCTGATCGAGCCGAAAAAAGGCGTCGACGTCATCATGATGGCCCCCAAAGGCCCCGGCCATACGGTGCGCAGCGAATTCGTCAAAGGCGGCGGCGTGCCCTGTCTGGTGGCGGTCCACAACGATGCCAGCGGCAAGGCGATGGAACTCGGCCTCAGCTATTGCTCGGGCATCGGCGGCGGGCGGTCCGGCATCATCGAGACCAACTTCCGCCAGGAATGCGAAACCGACCTGTT
>JANMOK010000337.1:0-6130 GCA_031369165.1 Paracoccaceae bacterium | reverse complement strand
GCAAATATCTCGTCAATCATTCCCAAGTGGCTCCATCCCTCGCTTTGCGAGAAATCAAAGTTGAACCCCTCATCTTTGTTCCAACCTGCTAACAAGGCCACATCGTTTTGCGTGCCCGCGGCAAAAACCTGCGCCGGAGTTTCCGTCAAAAACGCTCCGTCCACATGCGGAAAAACGCCAATCCCGGGATGCGCCGCCAAAATCTGTTTGGCAGGCAACGCCCGAAGTTCGGCTGCTGACTTTGCCCCAAGTTTGGCCATCAACGCGTAACCAAACTCTTCAGCCTCGACCAAACCAACCATTTTGCTGGTCGGTGAATCAAACCACCCGCCGCTTTCGCCAATCGCCCGATGGAACAAGCCCCGCGCCAAAGGTGAGGCCATCAGCAACGACACTGCCATCGACCCCGCCGATTCGCCAGCAATCGTCACCGCCTTCGCATCACCACCAAAGACACCAATATTCCGCTGCACCCAACCCAAAGCCGCCACCAGATCAAGCATCCCGTAGTTGCCCGAAGCCCCGCCCGCTTCGGCGCTCAACGCCGGATGCGCCATGAACCCCAGCGCGTTCAGCCGGTGATTGACCGTCACCACCACAATCCCCCGCGCCGCCAGCCGCGCCCCGTCATAACGCGGCTCGGACCCCGAGCCGACGGCAAACCCGCCGCCATGAATATAGAACAACACCGGCAACCCGACGGCATCCGCCGGTGCCCAGACATTCAGATACAGGCAATCTTCCGAGGTGCCGTGCAGTGTCGGGTCGATGTCGCCAAACACCACGCCCTGCAGCGCGAAATGCGCGAATGTATCGCTCGCGCGAACACCCTTCCAAGGCACAATCGCAGCAGGCGCCCGCCAGCGCAAATCACCCACCGGCGGCGCGGCATAGGGTATGCCCTTGAAGGCGCGTATTCCCTTGGCGTTCACGGCTGGTATCGCCAGCAACCCGCCTTCAACCAATACCGAAGCTACCATTTCGTCCCCGCTTCCCCGGACTTGATCCGGGGCCTCCTTGTCTAAACCAAACCTAATAAATCTTCCGCTTCCCCGCCTTGCCTTCATACGGATTTTTCCCCGCCCGCAGCAATATCCGGATCGGCGTCCCCGGCATCTTGAAATCGCGCCGCAAGCCATTCACCAAAAACCGCTGATACGAATCCGGCACCGCATCGGGGATCGAGGCGAACACCACGAACGTCGGCGGCCTTGTTTTCACCTGCGTCATATAGCGCATCTTCAGCCGCCGCCCCGCCTGGGCCGGCGGTGGGTGCGCCTCGGTCATCTCACCCAGCCAGCGGTTCAGCCGCGAAGTCGAAATCCGCGTGTTCCACACCGCATGCGCTTCCAATATCGCATCGCGCAGCTTGTCCAATCCGCGCCCGGTCAAAGCCGAGACATAGACCATCGGCACGCCGCGCAACTGCGGCAGCAACCGCTCCAGCATTTCCTTCAGCTCGCGCAGCTTTTCGTCCTTGGCCTCTTCCAAATCCCACTTATTGACCGCAATAACGACAGAGCGCCCCTCGCGCTCGGCCAGATCGGCAATGCGCAAATCCTGCTGCTCGAACGGCACCTGCACGTCGAGCAGCACCACCACGACCTCGGCAAACCGCACCGCCCGAAGACCGTCGGAAACCGCCAGCTTCTCCAGCTTTTCCTGAATCTTCGCCTTCTTGCGCATACCGGCGGTATCAAAAATGCGGAAATCACGGCCCAGCCAATCGGTATTGACCGAAATCGAATCCCGCGTAATCCCCGGTTCCGGCCCGGTCAACAACCGTTCCTCGCCCAATATCGCATTGATCAGCGTCGATTTCCCGGCATTGGGCCGCCCCACCACCGCAATCTGGATCGGTCGCCCATCGGGCACCACCGGTCCCAAACCCTCCTCGTCAACTGTATCATCCACCGGAACATCAACTAGCGGCTGCTCGCGCAGCGCATCGTGCATGTCGCGGAATGGTTCCAGCGCCCGCATCAGGTCGCTGATCCCTTCGCCATGCTCGGCAGATAGCTGAATCGGTTCGCCCAACCCCAAAGAATAGGCGTCCAGATACCCCGCCTCGCCCGCTCGCCCTTCGGCCTTGTTGGCCGCCAAAATCACATGCCGCGCCCGCTTGCGCAAAATCTCGGCGAAAATCTCATCCGCTGGCATCACACCCATGCGGGCATCGACCATGAACAGGCAGACATCCGACATATCGACCGCGCGTTCTGTCAACTTGCGCATGCGCCCTTGCAAGCTTTCGTCGGTCGCTTCTTCCAAACCCGCCGTATCGATAACTGTAAAGCGCAAGTCTCCAATCCGCCCGGCACCTTCGCGCAAATCGCGCGTCACGCCCGGCTGGTCATCGACCAAAGCCAGTTTCTTGCCAACCAGCCGGTTGAACAGGGTCGATTTGCCCACATTGGGCCGTCCGACGATGGCAAGTTTGAAAGTCATAGGAATCCTAACCGCGCCAAAACGTGGGTGTTAAAGGATAAGCCCGCTATTGGAAAGCGTGCAGAGTACCGCTGGCTGAAAGCACATACAACACGCCACCGGCCACAGCAGGCTGCGCCGCAGCGCCCCCTGGAATTGCCGTTTCGCCCATGGCCGCGCCGGTTGTCGGGTCAAACGACCTGATCACCCCGTCACCGCTGGCCACGATCAACCGGCCACCCGCCAAAACCGGGCCATAATTCGCCGTCAGTCGCTTGCGCCGTTCCGGCTTGGCAT
Source organism: Paracoccaceae bacterium (assembly GCA_031369165.1). GTDB lineage: Bacteria > Pseudomonadota > Alphaproteobacteria > Rhodobacterales > Rhodobacteraceae > JANMOK01. The sequence continues at coordinate 3,406 of JANMOK010000337.1, read as the reverse complement.
AACCCGGCAAAGAAGCGCGCCAAACCACAGCGCCGCTGGCCGCGTTCACCCTCAGCAATTCTTGCTCGTCACTGACCAAAAAGATCGAATCCCCGGCGGGCCAGACCGGGCCATAGGCACCTTCACCCAAGGTCCACAACCGCGCGCCGGTTTGCACATCGGTTGCCGCCAATTCACCGCCTTGGCTGGCCGTATAGACTCGCCCGTTGGCGATAACCGGATCGCCCGAAATATCGCCGATCTGCATCCGCACAAACCCGCGCCGGCCACCTGACAAGGATTCGACCCAAATCTGTTGACCGTTGCGCCCGTCAAGCGCCCCAAGTTGACCTGATGCAAATGGCAATATCACCGTGCCATTCGCTGCCGCCGGGCTGGCCCCGCCCAGCAAACCGGCAACGCCTTTGGCACCGTTCAGACTCCACTTCAAACGGCCGGTTTCTGCGACAATACCATAAGCCACGTCGTCACGCGCCACGACGTAAACCATCCCATCCGCCGCCGTCGGAGCCGCCCGCACCACCGCGCTCAATTCCTGCCGCCACTGAACCGCGCCATTCGCCGGCGACAGCGCCAATACTTCGCCAAATCCGGTTGTCACCAGCAGGCGTCCGCCATCCAGCGCCAATCCGCCGCCAAAACCCTCGCGTCCACGCTCTCCCGCCGGGGTCAACACCGCCGACCACAACAGCGTGCCAGCGCTGGACAGCGCCGAAACGCGCGACGCCGCATCCATCACATATGCAACGCCACCGGCGATGACCGGCGCGCCGACAATCCGGCTGTCGTCAGAATTGCCCGCGCCAATTTCAGCCGACCACATCGGTTCCAGCGGCCAATTCAAGGCCGGGTGTTGAATGGCATGACGCGAATTGCCGTTGATATGGCTCCATTCGTCATTGGCGACCTGGCCACCGGCGGCCAGTGGCGTCACTTCGGTGGCCAATTCGGCATTTGGCAACACAGCGAACCGTTCGCCCGGAAGTATCTCCTCGCCCCCGCACGCTGCCAAAAGCACCAGCGAAAGCATCGCAACAGCGTTCCAACCTGTTCGCAAAATCATGACAGCGGGCCTTTCGGGCGTTCTTTTACTGCACCTGGACCGGGTCACCTTGCGGCAATTCCCCGCCCAAGGCAATGATGAGCTGCCCGGCGCGTTGCTGCGAAGCCTGGCTCGATTCCGAAGACTCAAAAACAATCTTCAAATCCGCCAGAGCGGCTTGCGTTTCACCGCTTTCGACATGCACCAGTGCCCGCTGCTCCAGGGCCAGGGCCCGCAGCGGCATACCTGCCGCGGAAAGCGAGTCAAGGATAGACAGGCGATCCTCTGCAGGCAGCGCCGAACCCTGGATCATCACCGATTTCAACTTGGCAATGTCTCTGAACACAGCGGGTGTCTCAATCGCGCCCGCCAAAGCATCCAATATGGCCGCAGCACCCTTGCTGTCGCCCGCCTGCTGCAAACTGGCCGCTTCCTGGAACTTCACCAACACCGCTGCATTGCCAGACCCATCGGCCAATTTCGCCAGTTCTGCCGCCTGCGCCGCCTTGTCGGGCAAAGCAATCGCCGCCAGCATGGCGTCACCCGTGGCCTGAGCCGCGTTTTCAGCCCGTGATTTCAGCCACTCATTCACCCCGGCGCCCCCAACGACCGCCGCAACCAGCACCGCCAGAATCCAGCCATATTTCTTGTAGATCGCGAACAATTTGTCGCGCCGTACTTCCTCGGTCACTTCGTGGAGAAAGGAATCATTCTGGGTCACGTGCGTCTCCTGACATTCGGCGCGGAACTTATAGTGCCAAGGCGGCCAAAGCCAAGCCCTAGCTCTTGGCCTTGTACGTGTGTTCTGCCGCCGGAAACTGCCGCTCGCGCACTTCGCCGGCATAACGGCTGACCGCATCGCGCATCATTTCTTCCATATTGCCATAGCGTTTCACAAAGGTCGGCACGCGCGGAAACAGCCCGATCATATCTTCAAACACCAATATCTGCCCGTCGCATTTGGCCGAAGCGCCAATACCAATCGTAGGAATATGCAGCGCCGCGGTGATCTTCGCCGCCAAAGGCTCCGCCACACCCTCAATCACCACCGAAAACGCGCCAGCGTTTTGCACCGCCAAAGCATCCTCGATCACCTCATCCCACATCGCCTCTTCGCGGATGGCCTTGAACCCGCCCGCCGTGTTCATTTGTTGCGGCATCAAGCCAATATGCGCCATCACCGGCACCCCACGCTGCGCCAGATAAGCAATCGTCGGCCCCATCTCCTTGCCGCCCTCCAGCTTCACCGCCTGCGCCCCTGTCTCCTTGATCACACGCGAGGCATTGCGAAACGCAATCTCCGGGCTTTCCTCGAAAGACCCGAACGGCATGTCGATCACCACCAGCGCCTTTTCCGCCCCGCGCATCACCGCTTGCCCATGCAAAATCATCATGTCCAACGTCACGCCAAGCGTATTTGGCATCCCGTGAATGACCATGCCCAGACTGTCGCCCACCAGCAGCATGTCGGCATATTCATCGCAAATATGCGCCACATGCGCGGTATAGGCCGTCAAACACACCAGCGGCTCAACGCCCTTGCGCGCACTGAACATCGGCACCGTCATCTTCTTCCTTTGTGGCGAAGACTCCGATACCTGCATCGGATCGCCAACGGCGGATTTTTTGGAAATAGTGCTGGTTGTCGACATTTATCACCCCGTAGGGTGCGCAGTCTGCGCACCGCTTGCTTTACAACGGCTCCGTATTCTCCAGCAGCCGCGCACCGTGGACAATTGCTAAAATGACGATGCCATTTTCATTCACTTCGTAGATCATCCGCCAACGATGGACAAAAACTTCACGAATTTCGCGGATTCCTTCAAATCTGGGCAGTTTTCGGCCTTGCCTTGGATGGTGCCGCAGCGACTCGGCCCTTGCTTCAAATCGATCCGAAATCCGGTTCGCATAAGGCAACGAGTCCTTCTCAACCCAAGCTAGAATCTCGAAGAACTCATTCGTGGCGCGCGTTTGCCAAGTCAGCGGTTGCGCCATTCAGCCAACCGTTTCTTGACTTCCTCATGCGAAACAACTTCACCAGCGTCAACCGACTTAAGCCGCGCCTCTATCAATTCCCGCACATATTGCTGGTATTGCGCATCTTCCAGCGCTTCGGCCTCAGCCAAATCGGCGATTTCTACATCCTGCACTTGTTTCGCGGTTGCCATTCCAATCACTCCTTACAGTGCATTTGCGGGCATAATACCACAAACCCAACCTCACGCCACCTCGTCCTGCAACTCTTCGTCCTCTTCCTCACCCCGTAACTGACTGGCCCACATCGCGGCATATCGCCCGCCCTTGGCCAACAAAGCCTCATGTGTGCCCTGCTCGGTCACCCGACCTTTTTCCAGCACCACAATC
>JANMOK010000257.1:0-12630 GCA_031369165.1 Paracoccaceae bacterium | reverse complement strand
TTGACGAAACTCCGCGCCACCTTAGGCGCTTGCGCCAGCAACGTTGAAACACCCTCCGCCTCAACGCGATACAGCTCATGCGGCGCGTCGGCATCGTAAGCCTCCACCACCCAGCCGCCGTCGGGCAGAGCCGCCAAAGGCAGGGCAAAACGCCGACCCGTCGTATTTGGAAAAGTGCTTTCCGCGCCTGCGACCGCATCAAACAACACCGGCACCAGATTTGAATCTTCAAACGCCAGACAGGCAAAGACCCCATTACTCCCAGCGACAGCCTCTTGCGGATTGAACCCTTCTGCATCCTTCACCCAAGTTATCTCGCCGGAAGCCACCTCGACCACCCCAACCCGGTCGCGCACCAGACCCGATGCCACAAAAGCAATCCGCCCATCATCCAGCCATTCCGCCGCAATCCGCGCCTTGGCGCCCAGATTGAGCAGCTCGCGCGGGTTACTTCCATCGCTCCCCATCACCCAGATCTGGTCGCCGCCGGGCGATATTTCATGCCGCGCCCACAAAATCTGTGAGCCATCCGCACTCAATTCCGGCCCCTCGGTAAACGAGCTATGTGTTTTCAGCAAAACTTCGCGCTTGCCGGAAACCAAATGCTGCCGGTAGATCCAGCCGCCATCGGTAACGTGACCGGTTTCATAGTCAAAATCGGCGATAAAGATGAACCAATCCGCACCAAGTCCAAAGCGCCCGCCGTAAACGTAGTGGTTCGACTGCGGCGGCGTCAGCGCCGTCAATGTGTTACCGTTGGCGCGATCCAACAACAGCAGTTGATCATGCTCGGACCCATACTGCGACTGGTCCACAATCAACTTGCTGCCGTCAAAATTCACATCGCGCAGATAGTAATGGTCGACTCCAAATGTCAGCCGTTCCGGCACCCCCAACCCACTGGCTAAAACCGCGTAAATCTCGGCCGTCTCATGCAAAGCTTCCCACGACCAAAATACCCATTTCCCGTCACCCGAAGTTTTGACGGTGTAAATACGTGGAACGCTTGCCCATTGCTTGGCCAGATCGGTCAAATCAGTCATAAACCTGCTCTTCTATCAAGTGGCACGCGGCCAATCGACCACCGGAAAACGGGCGCAGTTCGGGGCGGATTTCCAGACATCGCGCCACAACTTGCGGGCAGCGCGACGCAAAAACACAGCCCTTGGGCGGAGTCAAAACCGAAGGCAATTCCCCCGGCAGCGACATCCCCATCCGCGATCTTTCGCGTTCCGGGTCAGGTTCGGGCACCGCATCCATCAACGCTTGGCTGTAGGGATGAAGCGGTCGCGCATAAAACTCATCGCGCGCGGCCCGCTCGATCACCCTGCCCAAACACATCACCATCACATCGTGGCTGATGTGGCGCACGACAGACAAGTTGTGCGAGATGAAAATCAGCGCCAGCCCCATCTGGTCTTGCAAATCCATCAACAAATTCACGATTTGCGCTTGGATTGACACGTCCAAAGCCGAGACCGGCTCGTCGCAAACAATCAGTTTGGGTTTAAGAATAATCGCCCGGGCAATCCCCACCCGTTGCGCCTGACCACCCGACATTTCATGCGGATAGCGGTTGGCGAAATCCGGCGACAGGCCGACTTGGCGCAGGGTTTCCGCGGCTTTCTCACGCAGATCGGCCCGACTTAACCCCGGTCGGAACGTCGCCAAGGGCCGCGAAATGATTCGTCCCAAAGTCATTCGCGGGTCCAAAGCCGCCACCGGGTCTTGAAAGATCAACTGCATTTCCGACCGCCGCTGGCGCAATTCCTCGGACGTGAACCCCGCCATATCCTGCCCTTGCCACAGCACTCGGCCCTTGGAGACCGGAACCAAATGCAGCAAGGCCCGCCCCAACGTGGTCTTGCCACAACCGGATTCACCGACGATCCCTAGAGTTTTACCCGCTTCCAGCGTGAAACTGGCATCCCTTACAATTGGCAGTATCCGCTTTGGGCCAGAGAAAAATCCCCCCGCCACTGGATAGCCAACCTCAAGATTTTCGGCTTGCAAAAGCGGGGTCATGCTGCGCCCACCAAATGACACGCCACCAACCCGTCACCCCGCGCCACCAACGGCGGTTGCACCTTGTCACAAATCCCAATCTTCACCGCACACCGCGGCGCGAACGGACACCCCGGCAGCATCGCCCCGCCAGACCGGGGAGTCCCAGCAATCGTCTCCAGCCGATGCGTCAACGGCGCGGCCAGCCTTGGCGTCGCTGACAGCAGACCTTGCGAATAGGGATGCTGCGGCCCGGCAAACAAAGCAGACGCCGATCCCTGTTCCATAATCCGCCCGCCATACAAAACAATCACCCGATCGCACAGTCGCGCCACCACCCCCAGATCATGCGTCACGAACACAATCGCGGTGCCAATCTCCCGCGCCAGTTCCGCCATCAGATCCAGCACTTGCGCCTGAATAGTCACGTCCAACGCCGTCGTCGGCTCGTCGGCAAACAGCAGTGCGGGCTTTACCAACAGCGCCATTGCTATCATCACCCGCTGCCGCATCCCGCCAGAAAACTCATGCGGATAGCGCCGCGAGCGTTCCTTCGCATCGGGAATACGCACCCGGTCCAGCATCGCCACCGCTTCCCGATGAGCTTCAGCACCAGACAACCCGCGATGTACAATCAGCCCCTCGGCCAACTGGTCGCCAATGCGCTGATAGGGGTTCAGCGAGGTCATCGGGTCTTGAAAGATCATCGACATCGACACGCCGCGCACTTTGTCCAATTCGACTCGCGACAGCGCCAGCAAATCCTGGCCCTGAAACATCGCAGACCCGGTGCCGCGCCCGTTGTTAGCCAGCAACCCCATCAACGTGAACAAAATCTGGCTTTTGCCCGACCCGGATTCCCCGACGATCCCGACAATCTCGCCCGGTTGCACATCAAAACTGACGCGATCGACGGCGGTCATTTCGCCCGCAGGCAATTTGAAATGCACGCTCAGATCGCGCACCGAAAGCAGCGGTTCAACGTTCATTGGGATCAAACGCGTCTCTTAACCCATCGGCGATGAAGTTCAGGCAAAACAAGACCACGGCCAGCAATGTCCCCGGCAGCAGCAGCAACCGCAGGTCGGTTGACATCGCGCCGGTTCCCGCCTCGATCAAATTGCCCCAACTGGCCTGGGGTTCCTTGATGCCGATTCCCAGAAACGACAGGAAGCTTTCGGATAAAATCACTTCTGGCACCAGCAAACTGCCGTAAACGATAACGATGCTGATGCAATTGGGCACGATATGTTCAAAAATGATCTGCATTTGCGTCATCCCGGTTGCCCGCGCCGCCTCGACAAATTCGCGCTTGGCCAGCGATTGCGCCACGCCGCGCACAATGACGGCGGGCGTAAGCCATAGGGTGAAAACTATCGCGGCAAACAACGCGATATTGCCGCCACCAAACAGAATGTTCAGCAAGATCACCAAAATAACATAGGGAAAGCCGTACAATACCTCAACCAACCGCATCATCACCCCATCGGTGCGCCCGCCGACAAACCCGGCAACCGCGCCGTAAATCACCCCGATAACCCCGGCGACAAACGCGCCCAGAAAGCCAATCGTCAGCGAAACCCGGCCGCCCTCCAACACACGCACCAACAAATCGCGGCCGTATTCATCGGTGCCAAACCAGTGCGCCGATCCAAAATCGATCGGCGTGCTGATGTAGTCAAAATCCGCATCTTCGCCGCTAAAAGGAAAGAAAAATGGCCCCACAAAACAAGCCAGAATTATCGCCCCGATCACCACTAAACTGACCATCGCCAGACCATTGCTGCGAAACCTGCGAAACTGTTCCGACAGCGGCGAATGTGAAACCAAGGGCAAACTCACGTCAGACATTGCGCACCCGCGGGTCCATCCAGCCGCGCAACAGATCGGTCAGAATATTGAACACAATCAGAAACGCCCCGTAAAACAGCGTAATCCCCATCACCATCGGATAATCACGGTTCAACGCCGCATCGACAAAATGTCGTCCAATACCGGGAATGGCAAAGATCGTCTCGATCAGGATCGACCCGGTAATAATCGCCGCTGTCGCTGGCCCCAGATAGGCCACCACCGGCAACATCGCCCCGGTCAACGCATGCCGCCAGATCACCCGCCGCTTGCCAATTCCCTTGGCATAGGCGGTGCGCACGTAATTCTCGCGCATCGTCTCGATCATCGAGGTTCGCGTCAGCCGCGAGATATAGGCGATATTCGGCAAAGCCAGCGCCGTCACCGGCAGCACCAGCGATTTCCAGCCATCGTTCCAGCCACCAACGGGCAGCCATTGCAGTTGCAGGGCGAATACCACCTGCAAGATCGGTCCGATCACGAAAATCGGCACCGCAATACCCACCACACCCACGGTGCCCGCAACATAATCCGTCGTCGAATTGCGCCGCAGCGCACCTGCAACGCCCAAGGTGACCCCGACTGTTGTCGCCAGTATCACCGCCCAAAAGCCGATTTTCAGCGAATAGGGAAAGCCCGAAAGCAAAATGTCGGTAATCGTATAATCGCGAAACCGGGTCGAGGCGCCAAAATCAAAATGCAAAATCCCCCAGACATAACGCCCGAACTGATTCCAGATCGGCTCGTCCAGATGATATTTTTGCTGGATGATCGCCAGCACTTCATCCGACAGTTTGCGGTTCTTGGAAAACGGCCCGCCCGGTGCCAGGCGAATGACGAAAAACGTCAATGTCACCAAGGCCGCCAATGTCAGCAACCCGTCAATCACCCGTTTGAAAATGAATCGCCCCATCCAAAAATTCCGGGCAGGGCGCGAACCCTGCCCGAAAAATCCTTATTCAATCGACAGGAATTGAGTGTTGTTATATCCCGCCGGACTGTCGCTCCACCCCTTGATATTTGCCTTGATCAAGTGGCGCGACGGGAAAATCGCAACCGGCGCGAATATATAATCATCCAGCAATATCTTCTCAGCCAAAGCCAACGCCTCGTTACGTGGTCCTTTCTCGCCAAAAACCGATGCCGCATCCATCGCCGCGTCATATTCCGGCTTCACCCAATTATACCCCGGCTCGGCACTTGGTCGCATATAGGAAAGGAATGTTTCAGCGCCGGCAAAATCGCCCACCAGATCGTCGGCGAACACGTCCCACGTTCCGGCATAGAAAATATCCAGCCACGCCTTGCGCTCGGCTGGCTGCACTTCGGCCTCCACGCCAAGCACCTTTTTCCACATCAACGCGATACCTTGCGAGCGGCGTTTCGGGTCTTCGGCGACGGTTGAAACAATCGACAATTTTAACTGATTGTCCGGCCCGTATCCGGCTTTGGCATACAACTCCACGGCCAATGCTTCACGCTCGGCTTGGGTCATTGACGCTTCGGCAATCATCGGCCCCGCATAGGTCGGATCAAATCCACTCGCATATGAAAACGTCGGGATCGAGCCGCCTTTGACGATTTTGTTTTCCAAAACGTCACGGTCAATCGCCAGCGTCAAAGCGCGCCGCAAATCGATGTTTTGAAAGGGCTCACGCGTCAGATTGAAACTGTAATAGATCACCTCGGTCGTCGGCGCGACATGCAACTCACCGGTCGCCATCAGCTCGTCGATCTGGTTCAACGGCACGTCATAAGTCACGTCAATCTCACCGGCCTGATAGCGCTTCAGCTCGGTCGCCACATCTTCGGTCACATGATATTTGACCTTTTTGATCGACACATTCGCCGCGTCCCAGTAATTCGGGTTGGCCTCCAGATAGACATGGCTTTGCGGCACAATTTCCTTGATCACATAGGCCCCGTTTGAAACCACATGCGCTGGATCAACAAACACGCCCGCGCCAAATTCCGCAAAACTGGGGCCGTGCAGCGGGGTCATCTGGAATGATCCCATCAGTTCCAGAATATGCGGTGCAGGGTTATCCATCGCCACGATCACCGTGCGCTCATCGGGCGCGGTGATGCCAAAACCCGATACATCGGTCGTCTCACCATTCACAATCGGCGAAGCACCCACGACCTGAATTGTCGAGGTGAAGTAATAGCCCTTTTCCGTCGCTGTCGCCGGGTCCATCATCCGCAGCGCACCGTTGACATAATCCTGCGCCACCAGCGGGTCGCCGTTCGACCATTTCAGCCCTTCGCGCAGATGAAAGGTGAAGGTCTTGCCGTCATCGCTGCTTTCCCAGCTTTCCGCCGCCCCCGGAATGATTGCGCCACTCGAACTGTAATTGATCAACCCTTCATAAACATCCGACTGTATCCACGCCGCCGCCGCATCAAAGTTCACGTGCGGATCAAGCGATGACCACTCCGAACCAATCCCGCGGTCAAAGACATCATCCGCCAAAACCGGCGTCGTTGCAGCCAGCCCCAAGACCAGAGCCAGCCCGGAAACTGCAAGTCCGAAATTCATTCGCATTGCTTCACTCCCTTTGATTTTTTCTAGTCTGAAAGCAGATGGCCGCGGCGCAGCGGCTTTGATCCGGCGATGTGGAACAGTCCCTGTCCGCGCAAACATTCGCGCCAAAGTTCGCGCCGAAACATCATTCCGTCAATAGGCGCGCTGACCGCCACACGCGCCCGTGTCATTGCATCGGTAACGTAACACACCACATCCCCGGCCTTGACCCAATCCCCCGGCTTGGCAGCCCAGGCAATGACGCCGCCCAATGGCGTATGCCCTTCAATATAACCCGCCAGCGGATAACTTGGCGGTTCGTCAAACGCCGGTTTGGCTTTCACCCCCGCAACCGCGCCGATCTGGGCCAGAAAGGTCAGCAAATTTCGGGCATCGCTGGCCGCCATATTGTCGTCCACGTCCAACTGGCCGCGATATTCGATGGTGGTTGAAAAACACCCGTCCGGGATCGGATACTTCGCCCCGAAACGCCGCTTCAGCGCTGCCCAGGGGGCCGTATGCGCCTCGTCAAACGCGTGGCCGCCGGAAACTTCGCAGATCAGCGCCAGTTCTGCGCCAATGCAGCGAGCCAAAAGGCTGGTGTCCTTGGGTCGCGCCGGCGCGGCATACATATGCAGCACCGCTTCATGGTCGCAATGCAGATCCAAAACATAATCCGCGTCGCACGACCATTTCAACAGCACCAGCCGCTGTTGTTCCAGATCTGACGTCGCCTCAGCCTTGGCCAAAGCCTTGCGAAATGCCGCCCGAATGATCGCCAGGTTTTCCGATTCAACGCTGGTCAGCTTGCCCTTCACCTTATCGCCCGCCATCGCCGCCAAATCGGGGTAATGGCGGTTGAAATTCTCCATGCTTTCCGCCTCAAACCGTCCAAAAGGCCGGTGAAACGCCCATTGCGCCAGGCCAATCGGGTTGGCTATCGGCACCACGATGATCTCACCCTTGATTTCGGACTTATCCAGCAACCCCAGCAAATGCTGAATCACCAGCACGCCGGGCATCTCGTCGGCATGCAAAGCCGCCTGAATGTAAACCTTGGGCGATACCCCTGCTTGACCATAGCGATACGCCGCAATCGAGCGCCGCGTCCCCGCGCTATCGCCCGCCAGCTCTGCCGTTTCGATTTGCAAAACGTTCCACCCAGACCGCTTGGCCAAGGTTCACATTGAACCGTGATTCAACTGCGCGTCAAGTAAAGGATGTGACAGATCCATCCGGCCAAGGTAGCCGATCCCCACTGCGTCAATGCGGCGCAGCGGTTTTCATGGAAATCCACCCAAACCGCAATCACCGTGGAACAATTCCGCGATCCCCGCATTATCAATGTATTAGCTGGCATACGCGACAAACCACCATCATCGCCTCGCTCATCCAAACCACCCGCAACCCCAAGGTGCGACAAGCGGTCAGCCTGAAAAATGGCAAACGCAGGTCCACGTTGAAATAACTGAGTAGGCATTAATTCGGACCGAAAGGAGAGCTATCGTGTCCCATGATCAGATACTCGAACACCCCTCGGAAAGCCGCCGGGATTTCCTGAAAATCGCATCGCTTGCGTCAGCGACCGTTCTGGCGGCGTCGCTCGCCAGTCGCGCCAAGGCACAGGAAACCGCCGACATCGCGTCACTGCCGCGCGTGAAGCAAACACTTGTCGCGCCGCCTTTCCTGCCCGAGCACGAACAGGTCGCGACGGACGGGCCGAAAATCGTCGAGGTCACCCTGACCATTGACGAAAAGCTGATGGAACTTGACGACAACGGTGCCGAAATCTGGGCGCTCACTTTCGGCGGCTCCGTCCCCGGCCCGATCATCGTGGTGCATGAGGGCGACTACGTCGAGGTGACGTTGCAAAATCTCGAGCACAACTTCATGGAACATAACATCGACTTCCACGCCTCGACCGGCGCGTTGGGCGGCGGGGCGTTGACCAAAGTGCTGCCCGGCGAACAGGCGATACTGCGCTGGAAAGCCACCAAACCCGGCGTCTTCGTCTATCACTGCGCCCCCGGTGACATCATGATCCCCTATCATGTCACGCACGGCATGAACGGCGCCGTCATGGTGCTGCCCCGCGACGGGTTGAAAGACGCCACGGGTGCGCCCTATGCCTACGACCGCGCCTATTACATCGGCGAGCAGGACTACTACATCCCGCGTGACGAAAACGGCGAGTTCATCAAATACGAATCCGCCACCGAAGACCTGGGCGATTGGGAAATCGTTGCCCGCACGCTGATCCCTTCGCACGTAGTTTTCAACGGCAAAGTCGGGTCTTTGACCGGCGATGCGGCGCTGACCGCCACTGTCGGGGAAAAGGTGCTGTTCATCCACGCCCAATCCAACCGCGACAGTCGCCCGCACTTGATCGGCGGGCATGGCGATCTGGTCTGGGAAACCGGCTCGTTCAACGACACGCCTGCCACCAATCTGGAAACCTGGTTCATCCGGGGCGGTTCCGCCGGGGCGATGGCTTACGAGTTCAAGCAACCCGGCATCTACGCCTATGTGAACCATAATCTGATCGAAGCGGTTCTTCTGGGCGCGACTGCCCATGTCGTGGTCGAAGGCGAATGGAACGACGATCTGATGACCCAGGTCGCAGCACCGGGACCAATCGTGCTGTAGCCATGGGTGAACTGTTCGAATTCCGGTTGTTGGGGATCGCGATGCTGGCAGCAATGCTGGGCGCAGCGGTGGTTTGGAACCAACAGCCGGAATTCGATGCGGCGCCGTTTAGATTGGTCACCTTGCAAAACGGGGCGAACATCGACGTTGCTCAATACGAAGTGACCTCAGCGCAATGGCAGGCGTGTTTCGACGACAAGGCTTGCTCGATCCCCGCCAAATCCCCCACAACCAATATGCCCATGACCGGGGTAAATTATTTCGACGTTACCGAATACCTGACATGGCTCAACGCCCGATCCACAACCCAATACCGCCTGCCAACTGCCGACGAATGGGCCGAAATTTCTGACGGCTTGTCGCGCCGAGAAACCAAGAAACTGTTTAACGACCCGCGTCTGGCATGGGCAGCAGATTACGGCGCGATGGAAAAAGTCCCGGCCAAATTACGCCCCATCGGCAGCTTTGGCCAAACCAAAAACGGGCTGTCCGACCTGCACGGCAACGTCTGGGAATGGACCTCAACCTGCGTTGCCGCCAACCAGACCCTCTGCCCAGCCTATATCGCCGGTGGTCTGCACGAAGCGATCATCTCCAGCTTCGTGCGTGACCCATCGACCGGCGGCTGCGCTGCCGGAACGCCGCCGGCCAACGTCGGCTTTCGATTGATCCGCGAAAATTAAGCCACCGCCCGCGCCAGCGCACATTGCGACCACAACGCGCCCAAAGCCTGCGCCAGATAATCAATATCGGCATCCGAATGCTGCGGCGTTGGGGTAAACCGCAACCGCTCCGAACCTTTGGCAACCGTCGGATAATTGATCGGCTGCACGTAAATCCCATACTGATCCAGCAGAATATCGGCGATCATCTTGCACTTGACCGGATCGTTCAACATCACCGGCACGATGTGGCTGGGGTTGGGCAAGTGCGGAATGCCCAAGGCATCCAGTTGCACCCGCAATCGCGCCACTTGCCGCCTCTGTTGCACCCGCTCCACATCGCTGCTCTTCAAATGCCGCACCGAAGCCAAAGCCCCCGCCGCGACCGCTGGCGGCAGCGAGGTGGTAAAGATGAAACCGCTGGAAAACGACCGCACGAAATCAACCAAGGCCGCTGATCCGGTAATATAGCCCCCCACCACACCAAAACCCTTGGCCAGCGTCCCCTCGATCAGCGATATTCGATCCGCCAACATCAACTCTTCCGAAACCCCACCCCCACGTGGCCCATACAGGCCAACCGCATGCACCTCGTCCAGATAAGTCATCGCGCCAAATCGTTCGGCCACTTCAACAATCTCGCCCATCGGGCAAATATCGCCGTCCATCGAATACACACTCTCAAACGCCACGATCTTCGGCGCATCGGGGTCACATTCCCCCAACAACCGCTCCAGATCCCGCGGATCATTGTGCCGCCAAATCCGCTTTTCCGCCTTGGAATACCGTATCCCCTCGATCATCGAAGCGTGGTTATGCGCATCCGACAAAATCACACACCCCGGCAACCGCGCGCCCAAAGTGCCCAAAGTCGCCCAGTTGGAGACATAGCCCGAGGTGAAAAGCAGCGCCGCTTCTTTGCCGTGCAGGTCGGCCAATTCCGCCTCCAACTGCACATGCACATGGTTGGTGCCCGCGATATTGCGCGTGCCACCCGCACCCGCACCACAGGCATCCAGCGCCGCATGCATCGCCGCCAGAACATCGGGGTGCTGGCTCATTCCCAGGTAATCGTTGGAACACCAAACGGTCACTTCGGACTTGGCGTCGCCCTGATACCGAGCCGCCACCGGAAACGCCCCCGCCTTGCGTTCCAATTCCGCAAACACCCGATAGTTGCCGTCGGATTGCAGTCGATCAAGCTGGCTTTGGAACAAAGCGTCAAAGTCCATCGAAAAACTCCGGCAAGCACTACCTTCAACCGCCAATTGCGCAGCTTTTGCCACGCCGTCAATGCGTCATTGCGGCACCTGCTATAATGTGAACGCTTGGCGGCGGCGGTCTATTCCGAATGCTTGCCTTGTTCAAAGATTGGCGCCCCACCAACCATCGCCAAAAACCCCTGCGCCGTTAGCACCTCAACCCCCTGAAACGGCACCATCACCAACAAATCGGCGTCCCTCGTAACAATCACGTCCGCATTGCCCATCAAGGCCGTTTCCAGAACCTTGTCGTCATCGCCATCGCGGCAACCCATTTTGGCACCGCTGATGCCAACAATTTCCGCCACGGCCTCTATTTGCGCCAGATAGGTGTGGCGGATTTCGGCAGTCAAGTATTTGTCGAACTTCGGTCGCAGCAACCGACTGCGCAGTTCCTCCAATGTCTCAAGTGAAAAAATCAACGCTGCATCCGCCCGTCGAACCCAGTTCAGCACCGCCCGCGACGGACCTTTGGCTTGCAAAGCCGCGCTGATCAGAATGTTAGTGTCCAGAACGACGCGTTCAGCTTTCATCAGCCAACAAATCGTCTAGCTGCGCATCCGACAAATTCGCCTGCACCGCCATCGCATCCGCCGTTGCCATCAATCGATCCCAGGCAAAGCCGCGCAAGCGGTCGTATTGAAGGCCCGACATCATAACCCCCACCGGCCGCCCATTGCGCGTTACCCGCACGGGCGCAGCCTGCGCCGCCTCCAGCAACTGGCCGAAATGGTTCTTGGCATCTTTGGCAGCAAATTCGCGCATAGTGGCTATTATAGCCATTATGGCTTGATTGTCTAGTATCGGCCCATCGTTTGACTATTCAAAAGTTAACATCCCTCAAAAACCGCCCCAACACCCCCAAAAAC
Source organism: Paracoccaceae bacterium (assembly GCA_031369165.1). Taxonomy (GTDB): domain Bacteria; phylum Pseudomonadota; class Alphaproteobacteria; order Rhodobacterales; family Rhodobacteraceae; genus JANMOK01. The sequence continues at coordinate 812 of JANMOK010000257.1, read as the reverse complement.
CCGCCCTAAATCGCAACCAAACGCCCCTTTTCGCGCCCCGATTTTGCAAAATTAACTTTTCTCGTCCCCTCCGGATGGCCGAAAATATCCTCGCCGAAGGCCCCAAACACTTATAACCCCGCCAACGCCGTCACTTCCCGCCTGAAACTCGGCGCATCGCCCCGATCCGGCTCGTCCAATTCCCTTGCATAGCGATGCCCGGCATAGGTCGCCCAAGCGATCGGCCCCGGTGCGGCGGCGTCACCGATCAGCGAAACCGAGGAAATCCCCGCGTCTTGCCAATCACCCTCACGACTTTTCAAGGCATGATACAGCCCATCATCCCCGACTCTCGAAGTCACCAACACAACCGCATCGGCGGCAATATCCGCGCAAATACCTGTGTAAACACAATCGCTTACCACACCCCGCGCATCTACCCGCACAACTCCGCGGTTCAATCGTATCTCCACCCCCAGTTCCACCAGCCGACGGTGGATAAACCGCTGCTCCAGCGTGTTCTGAGTCCAATCGGAAACGAAGGCGGCAGGAGTAACCAGAACAACCGAACACCCGGCTTTCGCCAGCAATTCCGCCAAAACCCCACCCATGTAATAATGGTCATCGTCAAACAAAACGACCCGGCCCGTCGGCAATTCCCCCGCCATCAGATCATCCGGCGTGAACACCGGTAGGCCAGAAATCTCCATAGAAACAACATGTTGCCTTGCGACCCCATCGCGCCGCCAAGTGGAGCCAGTAGCAATGCACACATGCTCAAAGCCAAATTCCAGTATCTGCCCCGCATCCAACCGCGAGTCAAAATACGTCTC
>JANMOK010000021.1:0-17103 GCA_031369165.1 Paracoccaceae bacterium | reverse complement strand
GTCGGCCGCCAACAAGGACCAATTTGTCCGCTCCTTCGGCTTTGTCCGCGGAATGACACGACGCGCAGCCGCCAGCATGAAAAACCATTTCACCGCGGCTTGCGTCGGCAACCAGGCCGTCTAGCGCGTCGGCGGCTAGGTACGTTGGGGCGCTGAGAAACCACGCGACGGACGCGCCCAGAACGGCCAATATCGCTAAATAACCCAGATATTTTCGCATTCTGACCCTCGTTCGGCGATTGTCCGTGGCATATAGCGGCCAAAGCTAGCGCAATATTCCGCCGCGTCAAACGATGATCACGAACCCTGCAAGTAAGTCTGGCGCGCGAATCGGCGATTCGCTATGATTCGGTCGCAATGGTCCCTGCGAATTCAATGACAGGGCAAAGCAGGCAAGTTCCGGCTCTGAAGGGCAGTCAGCATGACGGATATGGTTTTTGGCAATATGGCCGCGAAACCGGGTGAACCGGTCTTGTCGCATTGGTGGCGCACGATTGATCGCTGGTCGATGGGTGCAGTATTTTTTCTGTTCTGTCTGGGCATCCTTCTCGCCATGGCCGCCTCGCCGCCATTGGCGGAGCGCAACGGTCTGCCACCATTTTACTACGTAACGCGCCAGCTGGTTTTTGGCGTCTCGGCCCTGGCAGTCATGGCGTTTGTGTCGATGTTGACGCCAAGGCAAATCCGCCGATGGGCGACGCTCGGATTTTTCGCGGCAACTTTGGCGATTGCGCTGTTGCCATTCTTTGGCACCGATTTTGGCAAGGGCGCCATCCGCTGGTATTCATTCGGGTTTGGCTCATTCCAGCCGTCGGAATTTCTGAAGCCGGCATTCGTGGTGTTTGTCGCCTGGCTGATGTCGGCTTCGCACGATATTGCCGGACCGCCGGGCAAGTTCCTCTCGTTTCTGGTGGCGGCCTTCCTGGCGCTTCTGCTGGCAATGCAACCTGACTTTGGCCAGGCGGCGCTGATACTGGCGACCTGGGCGGTGATGTATTTTGTTGCCGGAGCCTCAATTACTTTTTTGGTGCTGTTCGCCGGCATTTCGGTCTCTGCCGCGATGTTCGCTTATAACGCGTCCGAACACGTTGCCCGCCGCATAAATGGTTTCCTGATCAGCGAGGTCGATCCGCGCACCCAGATTGGTTATGCCACCGACGCCATACGAGAGGGCGGCTTTTTCGGTGCGGGCATTGGCGAAGGATCGGTCAAATGGTCGCTGCCCGATGCGCATACCGATTTCATTATTGCGGTGGCGGCCGAGGAATATGGCCTGATCCTGTGTGCGGTGATCATCGGGCTGTTCCTGACGATCACCTTGCGTTCGATGTTTCGGCTGGTGCGCGAGCGTGACACATTCGGGCGGATCGCGGGAACCGGGCTGGCCGCATTGATCGGCATGCAGGCGATCATCAATATGGGTGTTGCCGTGCGTTTGCTGCCAGCAAAAGGCATGACACTGCCGTTTGTCAGCTATGGCGGGTCATCATTGGTCGCGATTGGACTATTGCTGGGGGCGCTGTTTGCCCTGACCCGCCGGCGGCCGCAGGATGACCTTGGCGATTATATCGGAATTGCGCGGCGATAATGGCGAAAGCTCCCCTAGTTGTCATAGCGGCGGGTGGCAGCGGCGGGCATATGTTTCCCGCCCAGGCACTGGCGCAAGAAATGCTGGCTCGCGGCTGGCGCGTGAAACTGTCAACCGACGCGCGCGGAGCGCGTTATGCGGCAGGCTTTCCTGAAACCGTGCAACGCGAAATCATCAGGTCCGCGACATTCGCGCGGGGTGGTCTGGTTGCCAAACTCGTCGCGCCGCTGCGCATATTCGGCGGCATATTGGCTGCACTATGGGCAAATCTGCGCGAGCGCCCGGCAATCGTTGTCGGGTTCGGCGGCTATCCAACGATTCCGGCGGTTTCGGCCGCAATCCTGACCTTAACGCCGCGGGTCATTCACGAACAGAACGGAAAATTGGGCCGGGTCAATTGGCTGTTTGCACGCTTTGTGCCGGTTGTGGCCTGCGGCACTTGGCCGACACTCGTGCCAGGCTGGTCAAAAACCCTGCACGTCGGCAACCCTGTACGACCGGCGATACGCGAAATGCACGGCACTCATTACCGGCCACCCTCGACGCAAAACAGATTGTTCCTGGTTGTTATTGGCGGCTCGCAGGGGGCGGCGATATTGTCGCGCGTTGTGCCCGAGGCGATTGCCTTGTTGCCCCTGAATTTGTGCGCCCGTTTAAGCCTGTCGCAACAGGCACGGCCCGAAGATGCGCAAGAATTGGCGGCACGTTACGCGGAATTGGGCGTGAAAGCTGATATCAAAACTTTTTTCGATGATCTGCCGCAACGACTGGCCGACGCGCAATTGGTGATTTCCCGATCGGGCGCATCGTCAGTTGCCGACATCGCCCTGATTGGCAGGCCCGCAATCCTGATACCTTACGCTGCGGCGATGGATGATCATCAATCGGCGAATGCGCGGGCATTGGGCAATGCCGGGGCGGCTTTTTTGATGCAAGAGGTGGAATTGACCGCACAGCGGCTGGCTGGCCATCTGGCGGAAGTCTTGGGAAACCCCGAATTAGCCCGCGAAATGGCTGCTTCGGCGGCGGCGCAGGGTCGGCCCGATGCCGCAGAACGACTGGCGGATTTGGTCGAGACGGTTGCCGCGAAAGGAAAAATCGAATGAACGCCACGCGCCTGCCGGTCGATATCGGTCCGATCCACTTTTCCGGCATCGGCGGTATTGGCATGTCGGGCATTGCCGAGGTGCTGCTGACCTATGGCTATCGCGTGCAGGGGTCCGACTTGAAGGCGTCGAAAATTACCGAACGGCTTGAGAAACTGGGGGCGAAGGTCTTCATCGGACAATCGGCGGCCAATTTGGCCGACGCCGAGGTGGTTGTCGTTTCCAGCGCCATCAAACCCGGCAATGCCGAACTTGACGAAGCCCGTCGTCGCAAACTTCCTGTTGTCCGGCGGGCCGAGATGCTGGCTGAACTGATGCGGCTGAAATCCAACGTCGCGGTGGCGGGCACGCATGGCAAGACGACGACAACCTCGATGGTCGCGGCATTGCTGGATGCGGGTGGCATTGACCCGACGGTGATCAACGGTGGCATCATCCACGCCTATGGCTCCAACGCCCGCATGGGCGAGGGTGAGTGGATGGTAGTTGAGGCCGACGAGTCCGACGGCACCTTCACCAAACTGCCCGCCACCATCGCCATCGTCACCAATATCGACCCCGAACATCTGGACCATTACGGGTCGTTTGATGCGGTGCGCGAGGCGTTTCATACCTTTGTGTCGAACATTCCGTTTTACGGGCTGGCGATCTGCTGCACCGATCACCCCGAGGTTCTGGCGCTGGTTGGCCGCATCCATGACCGGCGCGTGGTGACCTATGGGTTCAACAAGCAGGCCGACGTGCGGGCGGAGAATCTGAGTTACGTTGATGGAAGGGCGCATTTTGATGTGGTGCTGCAGGCCGAGAGTTCGCGGATTGACGGCTGCGTGCTGCCGATGCCGGGAGATCACAACGTTTCCAATGCTTTGTCTGCCGTCGCCGTGGCGCGGCATCTGGGAATCAACGCGCATGACATCAAACGCGGGTTTGCCAGTTTTGGCGGGGTGAACCGGCGGTTTACCAGGGTTGGCGAGTGGAAGGGTGTGACGATCATTGACGATTACGGCCACCACCCGGTCGAGATAGCTGCCGTCTTGCGGGCTGCGCGGCAGTCTTGCAATGGCCGTGTTATCGCGGTGCATCAGCCGCATCGGTTTACTCGGCTGCATGATCTGTTCGAGGAATTCTGCGCCTGCTTCAACGACGCCGATGTAGTGGCGATTGCCAATGTCTATTCGGCGGGGGAACCGGCGATTGCGGGGGCGTCAAGGGATGCCTTAGTGGCGGGTCTGGTGGCACATGGGCATCGGCGGGCATTGGCTTTGGATGACGAGGCGGGACTGGCTGGCTTGGTGAAGGCCGAGGCGAGGCCGGGGGATATGGTGGTGTGTCTGGGGGCAGGGACGATCACGGGATGGGCGCATGGGTTGGTGGGACATCTAACTCAAGCGGAACGGCCGCCTGACATTTGACTTGGCGAACTGTCGGCATGGACAAGATCAGGCAAGTTGCAGCATCAACACGAAGGGGGCACGTACGTGGCAGGGGGTCTGAAGCGACGTGTCGGAGTTGTGCTCCTGACGTTCTACGGCGTAGGGATCATGATTGGCGCGGGAATATACGTGCTGGTAGGTATCGTTGCCGATGTTACGGGCACTTACGCGCCTTTGGCCTTCTTATTTGCGGGACTCATCGCTGTGCCGACAGCTTTAAGTTATTCTGAATTGGTTGGCAGGGTTCCAAAAGCGGGCGGAGAAGCGGCATTCGTGCGTTCAGCTTTTGGCTCACCGACACTGGCGAGAATTGTTGGACTGGTCATAACGCTTGCCAGCATTGTTGCCGCAGCAGCGATCCTGCGCGGTGGTGTGGGCTATGCCACCATGATGATCCCGATAAATCCGGCGCTGTTGACGACGGTTTTCGGACTGGGATTGGTTGCGGTGGCAATTGCAGGGGCGATGGAATCGCTTTTGCTCGCGGCCGCCTTCACGGTGATTGAAGTCATCGGATTGGCGATAGTTGCTTATGTCGGCCTTACCGGCCCAGTTTCGACAGACTGGCAGGCCGCCGCCAGCTTGTCCGCTCATGGGGGTTATGGAGGGTTGGCGCAGGGGGTGATCATCGCATTCTTTGCCTTCATTGGCTTTGAGAACATGGTGAACATGGCCGAGGAAACCATCGAACCGCACAAGAATATTCCCTTGGCAATCCTGATCGCGCTGGCAGTCACGGCTCTGTTGTATGCCATCGTAACGATCGCAGTAGTCCGAACCGCCGACTCGGCACAGCTTGCGGCAAGCTCACGGCCGATTGCCTTGGTTTACGAATTGGCGACGGGTCGGAACGCTGGCTTCCTGGCGGTGATTGCTGCGGTTGCGGCGCTGAACGGTGTCCTTGCCCAGATCGTAATGGCGTCGAGAATCCTGTTCGGGCTCGGCCACGAAAGCAAGACCTTGTCAGTTTTCGCGCGGGCGCATCCAAAGTTGGGGACGCCAGTACTGGCAACCGCGCTGGCGGGAGGAAGCGTGATCAGTGCCGCGATCTTTTTACCGGTGCAGCAACTGACTGAAACGACGTCCATCCTCCAGCTCGGCATATTTGTATTGGTCAATCTGGCATTGCTGGTCCTGAAGCGCCGTCATCCGTCATCCGCATTCCGAGTGTCGGGCGTCGTACCATGGATCGGCATGTTTACCTCGCTTGGAGCACTTGCTATGGCTTTGGTATTGGTCTGAGAGGATGGGGAAATGACGGCGACGGACTGGAAGCCCGCTTTGCGCGGTACTCTCACCGCCAATCGCCCGATGTCCGACCTGTCGTGGTTACGGACCGGCGGTCCTGCCGATATGCTGTTCCAACCCGCAGACCTTGCAGATTTGCAACAATTCCTGACCAATACCGACACCAAAACGAACATTCTGCCCGTCGGCGTCTGTTCCAACGTCATCATCCGCGACGGCGGGATTCGCGGGGTTGTCATCAGGCTAGGGCGAGCATTTTCCGGGATCGAGGTGCTGAACGGCAACCGGATCAAAGCCGGTGCCGCCGCGCTTGACGCCCATGTCGCCCGCAAGGCTGGCGAAGCGGGAATCGACCTTGCCTTCCTGCGCACCATCCCCGGCACCATCGGCGGGGCGGTGAAGATGAATGCGGGATGTTACGGGGTTTACACGGCGGATGTGTGCGAAAGCATCGACATTGTCACCCGATTGGGAACGTTCCAAACCCTGTCAGGGGCGGAAGCGCGCTTCGCCTATCGCCATTCCAACCTGCCCGAAGGCTCCATCATCACCGGCGCAACCCTGAAAGGCACCCCCGGCGACCCCGCCAAAATCGCCGCAAAGATGGACTTGGCACTGGAAAAACGCGCCGCAACGCAGCCGGTGAAAGACCGCTCCTGCGGCTCGACCTTCCGCAATCCGGCGGGGTTTTCCTCCACCGGCAAGCCCGAAGATGTGCATGATCTGAAGGCGTGGAAGCTGATTGAAGACGCGGGAATGAAGGGCGCAAAACTTGGTGGCGCGCAGATGTCGCCGATGCATGCCAACTTTCTGATCAACACCGGAACCGCGACTTCGGCCAATCTGGAAAATCTCGGTGAATTGGTGCGGAAAAAGGTATACGAATCCAGCGGGATAACGTTAGAATGGGAAATCTTGCGCGAGGGCGATCCCGCCTAAGAGCAAAAACCGTACCGGCCACATAAGGCGGGCGGAAAGAGGCGGGCATGTCGAGCAGGACAAAGCCCCGCATAGCGCTGTTGAAGGGCGGCCCATCGGCTGAGCGGGAAGTCTCGCTTGTCTCGGGCCGCGAATGCACGGCTGCGTTGCGGGCGGAAGGGTTTGAAGTCACGGAAATTGACGCAGGTTTTGACCTGTGCGACCGGCTGTTCGACGCCAAGCCCGATGTGGTGTTCAACGCTTTACACGGTCGCTGGGGCGAGGATGGCTGCGTGCAGGGCATGCTGGAATGGCTGCGCATTCCGTACACCCATTCCGGCGTTCTGGCGTCGGCCTTGGCGATGGACAAGGAAAAGACCAAGGCAGTCTATCGCCGCGAAGGCCTGCCGGTGGCCGACAGCGGGCTGTTTGGCAGTGCGATCATCCGCAAATCCCACCCGATGCCGCCGCCCTATGTGGTGAAACCTAACAACGAAGGCTCGTCGGTTGGCATCTACATCGTGCCCGAAGGTGCCAATCGCTTTGCCCCTTTGGCCGCCGATGCCCCCGAAACCTTGATGGTGGAGAAGTTTGTGGCGGGTCGCGAATTGACCGTCGGCGTCATGGGCGAGCGCGCCCTGACCGTGACCGACATCATCACAGATGGCTGGTACGACTATCATGCCAAATACGCGCCGGGCGGGTCACGGCATGAGCTTCCGGCCCGGTTGCCCGCCGAGATTTTCGCAGCCTGCATGGAATATTCTGTGACCGCGCATCGCGCTCTGGGTTGCCGCGGCGCCAGCCGCACCGATTTGCGCTGGGATGAGACGCTGGGCCTGCAGGGGTTGATCCTGCTGGAAACCAATACCCAGCCGGGAATGACGCCGACCTCGCTGGTGCCCGAACAGGCGGCCTATTGCGGCATCCCGTTCGGGCAATTGGTGACCTGGATGGTGGAGGATGCCAGTTGCGCGAGATAGCCATTCGCAAAGAGCACTTGCCAGTGCCCGTCGGGCACGACCCGGCGCCGTCGCGGCTGCGTTATCGCTTGCAGCGGTTGTGGCTGCGGCCATCGGTGCGTCTGGTTTCCAAATACGGACCGCCATTCACCGCGCTGGCGCTGGCGGTTTGGACGATTGCCGGCAATCCCGAGATCCGCGCAAATATTGCGGCAAAGGCCACCGACATCCGCAATTCCATTGCCGGAATTCCCGAACTGGCGGTGCGCGAGATTGCCGTCCCCGACGTCTCCGATGATTTGCGCAAGCAGATTCTGGAAGTCGCCTCGGTTGATACGCCGATGTCGTCGCTGGACCTGGATGTGATTGCCTTGCGTGGGCGCGTTCAAGGCATCGACGCAGTGCAATCCGCTACCGTGCGGGTGCGCACCGACGGGGTGCTGGAAATCGCCATAACCGAGCGCACGCCGGTAGCTGTTTGGCGGCATGGCGATGAACTTGATTTGGTTGATGGTGAAGGGTTCCGCGTGGCGCGGCTGGCGGCGCGGGGTCTGCGCAGCGATTTGCTGCTGATTGCCGGCGACGGTGCGCCGCAAGCGGTGGCCGAAGCGCAAATGCTGATGGCGGCGGCGGGCGCGTTGTCGCCGCGCATTCGCGGCTTTGTGCGGCAGGGCGAGCGGCGCTGGGATGTGGTGCTGGACCGCGATATGATCATCGCTTTGCCTGAAGACGATCCGCGCGCCGCACTGGAGCGGGTCATCGCGCTGGATCGGGCGCATGATTTGATGTCGCGCGACATTCGCATCGTCGATATGCGCGACTCGCGTCGGCCTGTGCTGCGTCTGTCCGACCAGGCGGTGATGGAATTGCGCCGGATCAGGGCCGATATACCGGGGGAAGAGACATGATGAACCGCCTGTTTGAAGGCCAACGCGCCATGCGGGCAAGGCGCGAAGCGGCACTGCGACGCGGCATTGTCGCGGTGCTGGACATTGGCAGCTCAAAAGTCGGTTGCTTCATCTTGCAGTTTGTCGCGCCCGAAACAGCCGAGGGCGCTCCGGGAGTTGCCCTGCCACGCGCGAACGCATTTCGGGTCATTGGTTCGGCGACGACCCGATCGCGCGGCATTGAATTTGGAGAAATCTCTGCAATGGACGAAACCGAACGGGCAATTCGCACCGTGGTCCAGCAGGCGCAAAAGCTGGCGCTTCAGCGGGTGGATAATGTGCTGTTGTGTTTTGCCGGGGGACGGCCGCGATCCTACGGCGTGGAAGGCGTGGTCGAAGTTGAGAATGGCCAAGTCGACGAACGCGATATTGGCCGCGTTCTGGCGGCCTGCGAATTGCCCGATTACGGGGCCGAGCGCGACGTCCTGCATGCCATGCCGGTCAATTTTACCTTGGACAACAAAAGCGGTCTGAACGATCCGCGCGGCCATGTCGGCAGCGAATTGTCGGTCGACATGCACTTGGTGACGGTCGACTCAGCGCCGCTGCAAAACCTGATGCAATGCATCAAACGCTGCGATCTGGAACTGTCGGGCATTTCGCTGGCCTCTTATGCCGCCGGTCTGTCGAGCTTGCTGGAAGACGAGCAGGAACTTGGGGCAGCTTGCATCGATCTGGGCGGCGGCACCACCGGCGTTTCGGTCTTTCTCAAGCGCCACATGATCTATGCCGATGTCGTGCGCTTGGGCAGCGACCATATCACCTCGGACATCTGTCAGGCCCTGCATGTGCCGGTGCAAGTGGCTGAGAGGCTGAAGACTTTGCACGGCGGCGTGGTGGCGACATCGGCGGATGATCGCGACTTGATCGACGTGCCCGATCCCAACGGCGAATTCTCCGGCGAGCGGCGGCAGGTCAGCCGTGCCGAACTGATCGGCGTGATTCGGCCGCGTGTTGAAGAGATTCTGGAAGACGTCCGCGCTTGTTTGGACGCGGCGGGGTTTGAGCATTTGCCGGGGCAGCGAATCGTTCTGACCGGCGGTGGCAGTCAACTGCCGGGGTTGGAAACGCATGCGACACGGATTCTCGGTCGACAAACCCGAATCGGGCGACCCTTGCGGATACACGGGTTGCCGCAAGCGATGACCGGCGCGGCCTTCTCCGCGGCGGTCGGCATGGCCTTGCACGCAAGCCATCCGCAAGACGAATGCTGGGATTTTGAGGTGCCCGCTGACCGGAAAGGGGCGCTGCGCGTGCGTCGTGCCATGCGTTGGTTCCGCGACAATTGGTGAGGAAAAAATTCTAGGTGCATTGCCAGCGGAAATGCGCCTATATAGTGGCGTGACACAAGATGTGGGGGCATCGGTGCCAGACCGTTCGTGACTTGTTGGACGCGTTTGGCTAAGATGCTTACCGAGCAGATAATCAGGCAAAGCCCGAAACGGGCGAATAGAACGGACAGGCGGACAGCAACATGACCTTGAATCTTCGGATGCCGGAAAAGCAGGACCTCAAGCCGCGCATCACCGTCTTTGGGGTCGGCGGGGCTGGCGGCAACGCGGTCAACAATATGATCGCCAAGCAATTGGAAGGCGCGACCTTCGTGGTTGCCAACACCGACGCCCAGGCGTTGCAGAACTCATTGGCCGACAACAAACTGCAACTGGGCGAACGGGTGACCGAAGGTTTGGGTGCCGGGGCGCGGCCGTCGGTCGGTGCCGCCGCTGCCGAAGAATCAATCGAAGCCATCGTCGATCATCTGGCCGGGGCACATATGTGCTTCATCACCGCCGGCATGGGCGGTGGCACGGGCACGGGCGCCGCCCCGATCATCGCCAAAGCGGCGCGGGAATTGGGGGTGCTGACGGTAGGCGTTGTTACCAAACCATTCCAGTTCGAAGGCGCGAAACGCATGCGTCAGGCCGAAGAGGGTATCGAGGCACTTCAAAAGGTCGTCGATACACTGATCATCATTCCCAACCAGAATCTTTTCCGGCTGGCCAATGAAAAGACCACGTTTACTGAAGCTTTTTCGATGGCCGACGATGTATTGTATCAAGGCGTCAAGGGCGTAACCGATTTGATGGTGCGCCCTGGCATCATCAATCTCGACTTTGCTGACGTCCGTTCAGTGATGGACGAGATGGGCAAGGCGATGATGGGCACCGGCGAGGCCAAGGGCGATGATCGCGCCATTCAGGCCGCCGAAAAAGCCATCGCCAACCCGTTGCTCGACGAGATTTCCCTCAAAGGCGCGAAAGGCGTGCTGATCAACATCACCGGCGGCGATGACCTGACCCTGTTCGAACTGGACGAAGCAGCGAATCGGATCCGGTCCGAAGTTGACCCGGACGCCAACATTATCGTTGGATCAACGCTGGATTCCTCGATGCAAGGCATGATGCGCGTTTCGGTTGTCGCCACCGGCATTGACGCGGTGGAAAGAAACGTCGAGCAGCCTTTGCCGCGACGGTCGATGTCCGAACCGCTGGTGCAGGCAAATCTGCGCGAATCCGAGCCGATCCATGCCCGTGTGCCAGCTGGACCTGTCCATGCCGGTCCGGCACTGCGCGACGAAGACTCGCTTTTCGTTCAATCCTCGTTCGTTGACGCGCAAAAAGCAGCGGAAAACCGCGCAGAATTACCACTTGCCGAAAAGACGGCGGCGACCCCGACGTTCCACCACTATGCGCCCGCGGCCCTGCAACCAACCGTTCGTGCGCCGGGTGAACCCTCCGTCGATGCGCTGCGCCGTTTGCAAGCCGCGGTCAGCAAAGTGCCGTCACAGCCGCCAGTTGGACCGATTCTGGCGCAAAAAGCCCCGGAACCAGAGCAAAAACCTATGCGTTTTGCCATTAACAGCTTGATTCACAAACTGACTGGGCATGATGACTCGTCGGTACCGCAACCGCGTCAGCAGCCTCCGGTGCAGGCAGCAGCATCGCCACGAATTTCTGATGCGCTGCGGGCCGATGAGCGCGAAAAGGTCGAGATCCCGGCCTTCCTGCGTCGGCAAGCCAACTAGCTTAACTTTTCTTTAACCATATCTAGGGCGTCCGGCATTCGGGCGCCCTTTATGTTGGGAAAAGCTGTTTGTTTCCAAGCCTGTAGCAAACCGCAACAAAGCGTGAGTTGTGTCGTTTGCCCTCGAAGCGTAGCCATGCCAAATAACATTGACCCGAAAATCGGGCGAAAAACGGACAGTAAATTGCAGACGACGTTACGACGCAGCATCTCGATGGCAGGAATTGGCCTGCACACTGGTCGCCCGGTGCGCGTCGTCGTGCGTCCGGCATCGGCCGAATACGGCATCTGGTTTCGCCGCGTAGATATGCGCGATTGTGACAATCTGATTCCCGCGCTTTACGAAAATGTCTGCGATACGCAACTTTGCACTAAAATTGCCAATGCCGCTGGGGCTTCGGTTTCAACCATTGAACATTTGATGGCCGCGTTTGCCGGTTGCGGCATCACCAATGTCTTGGTCGAAGTCGATGGTCCGGAACTGCCGATTATGGACGGCAGTGCACGGCGCTTTGTGCGCGAAATCATTCAAGCCGGTATTCAGCACCTGCGCGAACCTGCCCGCGTCTTGCGAATTCTGGCCCCGGTTCAAGTGACAATTGGCGAAGCCGTAGCGGCTTTGGTCCCGGCCGAAACGATGGAGATCGATTTTTCGATCGAATTCAGTGACGCCGCAATCGGCGCTCAGTCGCGCCGTCTTGGTATGGCGAATGGCGCGTTTGTCCACGAACTGGCCGATTGCCGCACGTTCTGCCGCCAAAGCGAGGTCGGTGTCATGCAGTCCAACGGTCTGGCTTTAGGTGGCAGTTTTGACAATGCGATTGTCGTCGATGGCGCCAAAGTTCTCAACCCTGGCGGTTTTCGCCGTGTGGATGAATGCGTACGCCACAAGATGCTGGATGCTTTGGGCGATCTGTCGCTGGCAGGCGCGCCAATTCTTGGGCGCTATACCGGCATTCGGGCCGGCCATGGCATCACAAACGCTTTGCTGCGCAAGCTCTTCGCGACTCCCGGCGCTTTTGAAATGATCGAAGCAACACCAGCAATGATGCGCCAATTGCCGGGCGCGGGCGTAAGCTTGTCGGATTTGCGGCTGGCCGTTTGAGGCCGGTTGCGGATTGTCGCGCAAATCTCTATTTCTATTGAAAATAGCGATTGCTTCGAAGTGATGCGCTTGGTCCGGAAGGTGCGTGGTTGAATTACAAGATGGCAAACCTGCGTACCGCACTTCGGCATTTCGCACTGATTTTCGTATTCGCGCTGGCTGCTTGTGGTGGCGGTGCAGACGGACCAGATGTTGAAGGGCAAAGCGCAGACCAGATCTTTGCCTCGGCGCAGTCGGAACTGTCGCGCGGCAATGCCGCAGATGCCGGTCAGTTGTTCGAGGAAATCGAGCGGCTTTATCCCTATTCGCAATGGTCAAAACGCGCCGCTATCATGGCGGCATTCGCCTATCACGATGCCCACGAATACGACCAGTCGCTGGCCGCCGCCCAGCGGTTTCTCGACTTCTATCCCGCCGATGCCGACGCACCCTATGCGCAGTTTCTGCTGGCACTCAATTATTATGACCAGATTGTCGATATTGGCCGCGATCAAACCGCGACATTTGACGCGCTGATCGCTTTGCGCGACACGATTGAGCGTTATCCCGGCAGCGAATATGCCAAACCGGCGCAGTTGAAGTTCGATCTGGCCTTGAATCATCTGGCTGGCAAGGAAATGGAGATTGGACGCTTTTACCTGAAACGCGGACATTACACCGCCGCGATCAATCGTTTCCGCGCCGTGGTTGAGGAATATCAGACGACATCCCACACGCCCGAAGCCTTGCACCGGTTGGTTGAAGCCTATCTTTCGCTGGGCCTGACCAACGAAGCGCAGACGGCGGGGGCGATTTTGGGGTATAATTATCAGGGTTCTGAATGGTATCAGGACAGCTATACTTTGCTGACCGGCCAAGGGTTGGAACTGAAAGACAGTGGTGGTGGTTGGTTGAGCCGCATTTATCGGCAAGTAGTACAGGGCAAGTGGCTTTAACCCGGCATGTTGCGCAGCCTTTCCGTTCGCAATCTGTTCCTTATCGAAAGCCTTGATATTGATTTCCAGCCCGGATTGAACGTGCTGACCGGTGAAACCGGCGCGGGCAAGTCGATTCTGCTGGATTGTTTGGGCCTGGTTCTGGGCTGGAAAGGCCGCGCCGACACGGTTCGATCTGGCGCGGAACAGGGCGAAGTTTCTGCTGAATTCGATCTGGCTATAGATCATCCCGCACGAATGATTTTGGCCGCAGCGGTTTTGCCGTGTGGTGAGACATTGATCCTGCGCCGGGTCAGCGGCAGCGATGGCCGCAAACAAACCTTCATCAATGATCGCCGGGCATCGGCGGAGACCATCGGCGCCTTGGCCGAAGTTTTGGTCGAAATCCATGGTCAACGCGATGATCGTGGTCTGCTGGACCCAAAAGGCCATTCCGCCCTGTTGGATCAGTTCGCCGGCGACAATCCCTTGGTCGAGTCAGTGCGTGATGGCTGGCGACATTGGCAGAATTCAGAACGCAGCTTGGCTGCAGCGCGGCAGGAATTGGCGACTGCGCAACGTGACGCCGAATACCTGCGCAATTCTGCGGCCGAACTGGCAAAACTTGCGCCACTGCTGGGCGAAGAGGCGGTCTTGGATACCCGACGGCGCTTGATGCAGGCGTCGGCGCGGATCAGGGCAGATGTTGCCAAGGCGGCACAAGCGCTGTCGCTGGAAGGGGCCGAGGGCTTGATTGGCGATGCGACCCGATGGCTGGAGGTTGCCTCGAGCAAGGCCGAAGGCACGCTGGATGCGCCATTAGAGGCGCTATCACGATTGGCGGTGGAATTGGCCGAGGCGCAATCGGGCATCGAGCGGGCGCTTGAGGCGATGGATTTTGATCCCCATGATCTGGAAATCACCGAAGAGCGGCTTTTCGCGCTGCGCGGACTGGCGCGCAAACACATTGTTCAGCCCGATGAGTTGGCTGGTTTGGCCACGGAATTTCAGGGGCGTTTGGACGCTTTGGAAATGGGCGAAGATCGGATTGCGACACTGGAGGACGCGGTCAAAGCAGCGCGGGACGCTTATTTAACCGCGGCAGCGAAACTGCAGGCGGCCCGCAAAGCTGCGGCGCTGAAACTGGATAAAGCGGTGCAGGGCGAACTTGCGCCGCTCAAGCTGGAACGGGCAAGATTCGTAACGCAGATTGACGCCGCCGATCCGGGCCCCGATGGGATCGATCGGGTCACCTTCACCGTTGCCACCAACCCCGGCTCACCGCCGGGGCCCATCAACAAGATCGCGTCGGGCGGCGAACTTTCGCGGTTCATGCTGGCCTTGAAAGTTTGTCTCGTAGGTGATTCCAGCACGATGACGATGATCTTTGACGAGATTGACCGCGGCGTTGGCGGGGCAACGGCGGATGCTGTTGGCCGACGTCTGGCCGACTTGGCGAAGGGCTCGCAGATATTGGTGGTGACACATTCACCGCAGGTGGCGGCGAAAGCGGGGCATCATTTGCTGGTGTCAAAGGCCGTTTCTGCGGGAAGTGCTTTGACCAATGTTGCAGTTTTATCCGAAGCCGGGCGCAACACCGAAATCGCCCGGATGCTGTCGGGTGATGTTGTCACCGACGCGGCGAGGGCGGCGGCGCGTGAACTTTTGGCGGGGTGACGCGTCTTGACATAAAATGGTTCACGTGAAACAACTTAAGGTTGAGTTAATCCAGTGGTTGGGTATAGTTCGGGGTTTCAGGGTTGAACCTTGGCGTGGTTGAATAAGCGCGCACATGTATTAGTTTCGTGCTAGGCTTTTGCAACCCATTGCGGAGGATTCCATGTCGTTTGAAGACCTAAAGGTGCGCTTGGCCATGATGATGGATGGCATGGTGCATCAGCCCGAAGACTTGCACGAATTGCAGGAGCAACTGCGTGAGGAATTGGCCAATTTGCGTTCCCTAGGTTTGCCGTTGCCAGAGGATTTGGTCGCTCTGGAAAACCGGTTGGAAAGTGATTTGCGGGTGCCTGAAACAATCAATCCAAAGGTATGATTTTGCCCGGATTGAGGATGTTGTCCGGGTCCAGCGCGGTCTTGATAGCGGCCATGACATCCACAGCGCCTCCGTGTTCTTCGCGAAGGTAAGCCATTTTGCCGCGACCAATACCGTGTTCGCCAGTGACGGTGCCCCCAAGTTTCAGCGCATGTTGATTCAAGGCATGGGCGAAGTCTTTGGCTAGGCCCAGATCGGCGGGGTTTTCGGGGTCAATGCAAATGCCGCAATGGAAATTGCCGTCACCGACATGGCCCAGAATTGTGGCGGTCAATTGCCGCTGTTCGATGCCGTCGCGGGCGAATTCCACCGCTTCGGCAAGGCGCGAAATCGGCACGCAGACGTCGGTATTGAGCACGCGGCAGCCGGGGTGCAGCGCTTTTTGCGCGTAATAGGCGCCGTGGCGCATTTTCCATAGGGCAGCACGGTCTTCGGCCTTGCTGGTCCAATTGAAATCGGCCCCGCCTTGGTCCGCGACGATCTCGCCAAAACGTTCGGCCTGTTCGGCGACCCCGGCAGGGGAGCCGTGGAATTCGACGAACAAATGCGGTTGTTCGGGCAGGGCAAGTTTGTTGTGCAGGTTGAAGCCGCGCACCATCATGGCATCAACAAACTCGATCCGCGCCATCGGGATGCCGCTTTGGATGGTGGCAATCACCGTATCCACCGCCATTTGGATCGTTCCAAACCGGCATGTAGCCGCAGAAATGGCCTCGGGCTGGCCCTGAAGCCGCAAGGTGATTTCGGTGATAATGCCTAGCGTGCCTTCCGAGCCAACAAACAGCCGCGTCAAATCATAGCCCGAGGAGGATTTCCGGGCGCGGGTGCCGGTGCGAATGATTTTTCCATCGGCCAGCACCACTTCCAGCGCCAGCACATTTTCGCGCATCGTGCCATAACGCACGGCGGTGGTGCCTGAGGCGCGGGTGGCGGTCATGCCGCCAAGCGAGGCATTGGCACCGGGGTCGATGGGGAAGAACAGGCCAGTGGCGCGCAGGTGCTCGTTCAAAGCCTCGCGGGTGACGCCCGGTTGTACAGCGCAGTCAAGGTCGGCGTCGTGCACCGCCAGAATCCGGTCCATCCGCATCATGTCCAGCGTCAGTCCACCGTCAAACGCCACCGCGTGGCCTTCCAGCGAGGTGCCGGTGCCCCAGGCAATGACTGGGCAGGATTCCGCATGGCAGATTTTGAGAATGTCGGCGACTTCGCCGGTATTGAGCGGCCATGCCACGGCGTCGGGTGGGGTAACGGGAAAATAGCCTTCGTTCTGGCCGTGATGGTCCAGATCAGCCGCCTTGGTGGACAGGCGATCACCAAGCAGCTTGCGCAGACGGGGCAGGGCGGTTTCTATGGTCATGGCGGTAGATTAAGACGCGGCAAGCGCGGGGAAAAGGGACAATGAGCGAACCGATTGACGGCCATGACGCGCCCTATGCGGCACCGATGGTGCAGGCGTCGCGGCGGGTGCCGAAAGACTGGATCGATTTCAACGGCCATATGAACGTCGGCTATTATTCCTTTGCCTTTGATGCGGCGATTGACGGGTTCCTCGGCGGCGAAATTGGCGTCGGGCCGGGCTATGCGGCACGGTTGAAGATGGGGCCCTATACCCTGCAAAGCCATTTGCATTACTTGGGCGAGCTTCTGGAAGGCGCGTCATTCCACATAGAAGTGCAGGTTCTGGATCAGGACGCCAAGCGCGTGCATGTTTTTATGCGGATGATTGCCGATGCCGACGGATCGGTCGCGGCAACGGCGGAGCAAGTGTTGATGAATGTCGATCTGGTGACGCGCCGCTCGGTGCC
>JANMOK010000213.1:0-11096 GCA_031369165.1 Paracoccaceae bacterium | reverse complement strand
CCACTCTTCCCCGATTGACGGGAGCGGGGAGAAGGCTTGCCCGTGAAAAAGCGCACTGTGATTGTCGGAGTGAGCCTCAGTCAAAGCCGCACGCGGCGAAGACAGTGATGGTGCGCAGAATGCGCACCCTACGGTGAGGTTGAATCTGTGGTTTCGGCGGCGGCAGCCTCCGCTTCGGTTGCTTGTTGACCGTCGGCCCAAAAGCCGTCGTATTCCTGGCCCGAGGCGTATTTCATGATGCCGCGACCCTGGCGTTGGCCTTTGCGGAAAAAGCCTTCGTAGGTGTCGCCGTTGGCGTATTTTGCCACGCCTTCGCCGTCAATCTCGCCGGCTTTCCAGCCGCCGGTATATTCAAACCCGTCGGCCATGGTGATGGTGCCATTCCCCTCACGCTGACCTGCGACAAATCCACCGGTGTAGATGGTGCCGTCGGCATAGGTGGCGACACCTTCGCCATCGCGCAAACCGTCTTTCCAGTCACCAGAGTACTGGTAGCCGTCCTGATAGGTCATCTTGCCTTTGCCGTGGTTCTTGGCGTTCTTGAATTCGCCTTCATAGACCAGACCGTTTTGATAGCGGGCTATTCCCGTGCCCTCGATCACGCCATTTACCCATCCGCCTTCATAGGACGAGCCGTCTTTATAGGTGATCTTGCCAGCGCCATTGGCGACATCGTTTAACAGTGAACCTTCATAAATCGAGCCGTCGGGATAGGTCACTTTGCCGGTGCCCTCAATCCGGCCCTGCACCCAATCGCCGTCATAAGCGTAGCCGTCGGCCCCATTGAATACTCCTTTGCCGTGGCGCTGATCGGCGGCAAAGTCACCGCTATAAACGTCACCGTTGGCAAAGGTGGCGACACCTTTACCTTGTTTCTTGCCCTCGACCAATTGGCCTTCGTATTTGTCACCGTTGGCCTGGACCAAAACGCCGCTGCCGTTGATTTGGCCGCCTTTCCACTCACCGACATAGGTCAGGCCATCGGCAAGCGTCAGCTTGCCCTGACCTTCGCGTTTGCCCGCAACCAAAGCGCCTTCATAAATTGCGCCATCGGGATAGGTGATTTTGCCGGTGCCATCCTGTTCTCCACCGACCCAAGTGCCGGCATAGATAAACCCATTCGGACTGGTCATCGTGCCGGTACCGTGGTGTTTGGCGTCTTTGAAATCGCCTTCGTAGCGCACGCCATTGGCATAAATCGCTATGCCTTTGCCGGTTATCTTGCCGTCAAGCCAATCGCCTTCATAGGTGCCGCCGTCGGCAAAAATGATCTTGCCCTTGCCTTCGGGTTTGCCGTTGATGAACGCGCCTTGATAGACCGAACCATTGGGAAACTTGGCACTGCCTTGGCCTTCAATCCGACCCTCGATCCAATTGCCGCTGTATTCGTAGCCGTTGGGCAGGCGGTAGGTGCCTTGGCCGTGCTGTTTGCCGTTCTGGAACTCGCCCTCATAAATGCCGCCAGTATCGTACTGCTTGGTTTGAACTGTGGTTTCCTGAGCATGCACGGCTGAACCGAGAGTTAAGCCGATTGAAAGTGCGCTGGCAAAAAGCAGACCTGTATTATTCACATTAACCCCCTTGGCTCGCGGCCAAACCCCCGCGCAATCCGTTTGCGCGGACGCACATTTGCGCCAAGTCTAGATAAGGCCAAAAGGACTGACAACGCTTTTGTCTGGATTTAGCGCTTGGGCAACTGGAATGGTCCCTTGTGTGGCCGGTATTTGCTGGGTTACGCCTAGTTTGGTGATCGTGAAAGGACCGGGCGTGGCGGAAAAGTTTCGGATGACGTTGGCGCAGGTAAACCCGACTGTCGGCGATATTGCCGGGAATTCGGCCAAGGCGTTGTCGGCGTTCGAAGCAGGCCGCAACGCCGGTGCCGATTTTGTTGGCACGCCGGAGATGTTTCTGGTCGGGTATCAGGCCCAGGATCTGGTGACCAAGCCGGCATTTTTGGATGCTGCCCGCGCGGAGTTGGATGTTTTGGCGCGGGCTTGTTCTGACGGTCCAGCACTGGGCATTGGTGCGCCGATTCGTGAAGATGGCAAGATTTTCAACGCTTATTTCGTATTGCAGAATGGCGCGGTCAAGGCGCGGGTGCTCAAGCATGAACTGCCCAATACGCATGTCTTTGACGAGCATCGTTATTTCAGCGCCGGTCCAATTTCAGGCCCCGTGCAAGTTGGGCCGGTGCGATTGGGCATTCCGATTTGCGAGGATGCCTGGCACGTGCCGGTGTGCGAGACTTTGGCCGAAACCGGGGCGGAAATTCTGTTCGTGCCCAATGGCTCGCCGTATTACCGCAACAAGTTTGACCGTCGCATTCAAACCATGCTCAATCGCGTGGTCGAGACCGATTTGCCGATGGTCTATTTGAACATGACCGGCGGCCAGGACGATCAGGTTTTTGACGGCGGTTCGTTCGTTTTGAACGAAGGCGGGCATTTAGCGGTGCAGATGCCGGTGTTTGACGATGTGGTGTTCAACGTCGATTTTTCGCGTGGCGCTGCCGGGTGGCGGGCGGCTGAGGGCGAAAAAGCGGTGCATCCTGACGCGTGGGAGCAGGATTATCGCGCAATGGTGCAGTCATTGCGCGATTATTTGGGGAAATCGCGGATTTCCAAGGTCTTGTTGGGCCTTTCTGGCGGGATCGATTCGGCGCTGGTAGCTACGATTGCCGTAGATGCGATCGGAGCAGCCAACGTGCGTTGCGTGATGTTGCCATCGGTTTTCACCGCGCAATCTTCATTGGATGATGCAAGCGAAGTTGCGCGATTGTTGGGGTGCAGGCTGGATTCGGTGTCAATCAGCGCAGGCCAAAATGCCGTTTTGGCGTCGTTGGATCCGCTTTTTGCGGGCACGAAGCCGGGCCTCACCGAAGAGAATATCCAGTCCCGTCTGCGTGGGCTGATGTTGATGGCGCTGTCTAACAAGTTTGGCGAAATGCTGCTGACGACCGGAAACAAATCGGAAGTCGCGGTTGGATATTGCACGATCTACGGTGATATGGCCGGCGGGTATAACCCGCTGAAAGATTTGTACAAAACTCGCGTTTTTGAAACTTGTCGCTGGCGCAACGCAAACCACAGAGCCTGGATGAACGGCCCGGCCGATGAGGTGATTCCGCCCCGGGTAATCGAAAAACCGCCGTCAGCGGAACTGCGCGCCAATCAACGCGATGACGACAGCTTGCCGCCATATCCGGTACTGGACACCATTCTGGAAAAATTGGTTGAGGACGAAGGTTCTGTCGCCGACTGCGTGGCATTGGGGTTTGATCCAGCGACCGTCACAAAAGTGCAAGCGCTGCTTTATGGTGCCGAATGGAAACGGTTCCAGGCCGCGCCCGGAACGCGCCTGTCGCGGCGGGCTTTCTGGCTGGACCGACGTTATCCGATTGTGAATCAATGGCGGGACGGACACTGACTGCTGCTAATGACCATCGGTTTTCTTGTACCATTCAACAGAAGGACGAAAATACGAACTGACCATTCCGGTTGCAGAAGAGAAATGCGCAAATCCCGCGAACACACGGGTCAATCCCGCTGTCTCATTCACAAGCAGCTGCACGCCGCCGACCAAGACCAATGCAAGCCCACGCACAAGATACCTGTAAACCGTGTGCACAATCGAAAGGAATGCAACGCCTGGGTGGCGATTCTTGCGCAATACCCGCGCTACATTTTGCCCGTTGCGCACTTGTCGTCTTAAGTAGAATCCAATATTTGCCCGGCTTTCGATGAGCTTTTCAAAGACGACCGCCTCTTCTACCCAAATGATTGGCCCGGCCAATTTACGTGCACGGAAGAAAAATTCCAAATCTTCACCGCCTGACAACCCGAAACCCAGGTCGAAGCGCAAATTCAGACCATCTCTTGCGATGATATCTCGGTGGAAAAAGGAATTTGCAGTGGAAATTATGTTCGGTCTTTTGCCTGTTTCAATTGGACGTCCGTCGATTCTGGGATACCACAAAGGCATCGACTCTGGATAAATATAGCGGGTGCGGCCAACAAACAGCCGCGAACTGGGGAATTTTTGTGTGGTCAAAATGTAGTTGACCAAGCAATCTCGTTCCATTTCGCCATCATCATCGCAGGTTGCCACCCAGTCGGCACCTAATTGTAACGCTGCATCCAGCGCCCGATTTCGGGCGGCTGATATTCCCTGTTCACTTTCCAGGAAATAGTGAACGGCTATTTTCCTGGACCACCTTTCAACCAGCTCCCGAACATTTTCGGTATCATCGTTTTCGATGACAATTGCGAAAACTTCTGAACCTTTCGGGATTTTTACTGCACTGAGTGCGCGCAGTGCGGCATCAAGCTGTGTGGGCCTGCGTCTGGTACAAATCGTGACAGCGATTTTCATTTTGGTCTGTAGCAATGGTGTTCTTGAACCTGCTCGCGAATTGGCGACACGCTATGCCCGCGCCCCGCGCTGCTTTCGGAAACCACTGATCCGCCGAGCATAAAAACAAACGCGAGCCTTACGGCCCGCGCTTGCTTTAGTCTTTAGCGATAGTTGGAAACTCAGTTTCCTTCGTCGCTGCTGGACACTGCCAGTGCAACAAGACCGATGGCCAGAAGCGGGATCAGCCATGCGCCTGAACCACCCATCGAGCCAGCTGGCTCGGCCATTACTTCGGCTTCCACCGGAGCTTCGAATACCAAGTTGCCAGCATAAGCGGTACCAGCAAAAATAAGGCCTGCGATAGTAAGTTTGATAAGTTTCATCACTGTCTCCGACACGTTTTGCGGACTGGAACACGCCAGCCCTGTGATTGACGTAATGATGGTTAGGTCAATTCGGAAAACAAATCAATGCGCCGATTGCGGTTTTTGCCAATCCTTTGAAAAAAATGCGTCATTGCAGCAACTATCCGTTTGGCCGGACGATCATTTATTGTGAAAACAGCGGCTTACGGTGCCTCATTCAACTTTATTTGCGGTTACATGGAACGATTCGTCTCGATGGAATATGTTGACAGCATCCGAATAGGTTTTTTGAAATCCACGCCTGGTTAGAAAAATCCACGCGACCCTTCAATTGGCGCGTTAACCCTGGAACCACAACCACCAAGTTAAATCGTTGGAATCCAAGAAAATTGTTGACGTCACAGTTTAACCATTTTTAACGTGCATATAATACGATCCGTAAATGGTCGAAGCAGGAGCAGTGAAATGTCGATTTCAGCCCTCAGCATATTAGGCATGACGGTAGTATTAGCGGCGATGCTGGCTAGTCTGACCCTTGCCGCCGGTTACAGCTTCGCTTTCGCGATAATCGCTTATGCAATGGGCGGCTCGATGTTCTTGCTGACAATTGCCTTTGCAGCAACAATGCAAGGCAAAGTGGGCAGCGACTGCTGAAATTCGCTTTGGCGATTGTTGGTGGCGGGCCGTGACCACGCACCCAATAACAATTCGATTCAGGCGATCAACTGGCCAAACTTTTGGGCGTCAATATTGGCACCGCACAAAAGAATTCCAAACCTTTCACCGGCATCGGGCACATAGACCCCGCTGATCAGTGCCGCCAGAGCGGTCGCCCCGCCCGGTTCAACGGCGATCCGCAATTCGGTCCATAACCATTTCATGGCGTCAATGATTGCTGCGTCGGAAACCAGCACCGCCGATTTAATGTATTTTTGCGCCATCGGCAGCATCAGCGTTCCTACCAAACTGCTGCCCAACGAATCTTGGGCAATGCTTTGGGGTGAAATGGGCGTGTGTTTTCCGGTCTGCAACGCGGTATGCAAGGTGGCGCAGCCCGTCGGCTCGACGCTGACCACATTCACCCGGCCCTGATACCAAGCCGCAATTCCGCCGATCAATCCGCCACCACCGGTTGCGACCAGCAGAGTTTCAGTTTCAGGACTCTGCGTTTCAAACTCCAACCCGACGGTTCCCTGCCCAAGCAGGACAGCAACTTGATCATAGGCATGAATATTCTGCGCGCCCGTTTCTTCACAATAAGCCAGGCAATGCGCCGATGTCTTCTGGTAGGTTTCGCCAACCTGCACAATGTCGGCACCATACGAAACGATCCGGTCAACCTTGGATTTCGGGGCAGTGCGTGGCACAAATATCTTTGCCTTGATGCCAAACTGGCGGGCGGCGAAAGCGACCGCAGCGCCATGATTTCCCCCCGAAGCCGCGGCAATTCCCACCAGTGGCAACGTTTGATCTACCAAACTGGAAAATGCGCCGCGGGCTTTGAACGAACCGGTATGCTGCAAAAACTCCAGCTTGAAACTGACCGGTTCGCGAACGCCGGGGACATTGGCGCGCAGCGTTGGCGTGACGCGGATATAAGGCGCAATCCGTGTGGCCGTGGCGGCGATGGCATCGGGGGTGATTTCGGACATCTCGCTGGCCTGACCCGTAATTGCGCCAGTCATTTTAGCTGCGAACTTGCCCTGAAGAAGCGTGCCTGCGGCATTGCTGCCGCAGGCGAAGGCAAAATCAGGCCAGCGCCAGATTGATCGCCGATTCGCGGCCGTCACGGCCTTTTTCAAGGTCGAACGTCACTTTCTGGCCGTCGGGCAGGCTGGACAGGCCAGAACGCTCGAGGGCGGAGATGTGAACGAATACGTCTTTCGAGCCTTTTTCGGGCTGGATGAATCCAAAACCTTTGGTGGCGTTGAACCATTTCACGGTGCCATTGGCCATCGTGATGTCTCCTCTAGTGCGCTGCCCGCAGTATGCGGCAGCTTGGTACAGTCAGAGCAAGATCGAGAGACTGTAGCCTTAGAGCAGAACAGTGGGTCGATTGGTAGCTGGACGAGGGGGATATGGGGGAAGTGCGAAAAAAAAGCAAGGGGGATGTGGAGTCTTGCTCGATCGGCAAATTGCTGGACCATTAGCTACACATCCAACTTGCGTGTCCAGGTGCGAAAAACCAGTTGCGTCTGAACAGACGTTAGGGCTTAGAGCCGGAAGTTGGCGCAATTACAATTTCGATGGCGCACTCTCAACTTGGCCGTCTAGCTTTCCATGAATCCCTAACCAAGTTAGCAAGCTTTGCAATGGACTGCAGCAGCCATGACTGCTTGAGAATGCCGTGGCGGATCTGAATTTGGACGGCGGTGTTGATGATGTCGAACAGGATTCTTTCTTCATGGTCTGGGTCGACTTCAAAAAAATCCCGGACGTTTTTGAACGCCTCAAAGTTGTTTTTCGCCGGGAACTCCAGCAATCGGTCATAAGAGATCGTCGGAAATGAAATCCCGTAACGGTCACGAATCCAGATAAAGTCGGTTGACGAATAGTTCACATATTCCGCAATTTCCGGATGCAACTTCGGGCGTTTTGAAACGCCGAGTTTTTGCTCGGCCGCGACAATCATATTTTTCAGTATTCGGTCTTCAGGGAAAATGTGGTCGTCGAATCCGGAAAAAAACTGGCGCCGGTATTTTTGAGTTATCGAAATTGCCTCTGCCGAAAGGCTTTCGTTCGCCTGATTTCCCGCGATCAAGGTTGGGTCCACATAATCTGCAAGGAAAGTTGTTGTAAAATCCTGAACTATATCGCCGCCAATCATCTGATCGCGGTCGTAAGGACGAAGGCTCACTCGCATTTCGAAGGCTTCCTCAATTGCTTCCAGGCGCGGTCGGATGATCATTGGGTAAGGTGGAAGCAACTCGGCCCGGTGTTTTGCGTTCTGTTGCCGCGCCGAAAGGAATGAAGATGCCGGCTCGCGAATATATGCTGACAAGACGATGTTGCTGGTAATTTCACCCAGCATGCGGCGGAAATTGCGATAGTGTTCAACGTTGCTTTCGTTGAGGAAAAATTCGCTGCTCAGTACAACGGCGCGTGGCTTTCCGCGTTCAACCTGTTTCCGTACACGGAGCCATGCTTCCTTGCCTGCGGTGGCCATATTTTGCCGGTTGTTGCCAAACCGCGCGCGCATATCCGCGAATAATTGGTCGTAGTCCTGAAAATTTGGCGTCAACAAATGGTGCGTTTGCCGATTGTACGGGAGCCGTGGATAAATGACTCGATGCGCGCCAAGCAGTCCACGGTTTTTCGCGAGTGCGTTTTGCAGCGCCGTCGTGCCTGTCTTGTTCGGTCCGAGGTGGACTATCAATTTCAAATCATTGTTCATTTTGGGTGGGCCGCTGCAAACATCATGCCAAACATGACGCGAAAAAGACGGGTAATTCCTGCATTTCAGACTTTTCGCGCTTCACCTGCTTTGGTCGGATCGAATCCGGGACGACCTTTTTGAATTTGCCGGGCTCTTGGTCGTTGAAAACACCCTCGAACCATTGGGCACGGCTTTCGCGCTCGAACGCTAGCACGGGCGTGCATGGCCGGTCGAGGCAGAAACTCGCTGCTGCGACAACCGCAGCGGGGGGCGGCATGCAGCATTGCGCCTTCCGGCCACGACGCGACATGATCGACAAATACGTGTGAAACTGCTAGGATGCCATTCTCGCCGACTGGCGATATCAGGGGGAAAGTGGAAATGAACAGCACACGACTTTACGTGACGACGTTCTGTGCCGCCGCCTTTTAGGTTTTTCGGCAATAGGGGCGCTTGCGGGCGAGGTGAAAGGGCCGCCGGGCACGCTGAACAACACCAATGAAACCGGGGCTCTGGATCATGCGCGTTCGGCCTGCGCGGCCAGCGGGCTGAACGACATGGATACCTCGGAAGGACAAACCGACTCGCAGGTGCAGACTGCGGCGGATTCGTGGAAATATTACGAATTGCCGAAGGGATTAGTCGGCACGGCCTGCCGCGGGAACTGAGCCGGGCGATCCGGGGGCAGCAGGGATGTGAGGCCTGGCGGGCCGGGAGCGGCTCGCCGGGCGCTCGTCGTACCGGCCTGTGAGGCCGGTGATTTCACCCCTCATTGACCGGAATCGCCGACTGCCTTTCGTTCAGCGACGAAGCGCCTGTTCCAGGGCCTCGCGGATCAGGCGTTGATAGGGGACGTTGCGTTTGGCCGCGCGGGCTTTGAGGGCATCCATCAGCTTTTGCGGCAGGCGCATGTTGATGCGGGCGGTCTTGGGCTCGGCTTCCCAATTGATCTGGCGGAACTGGGTGAAATCGAGGGTGGACAGGTCTTTGGCGAGGAAGGCTTCTGCTTCGTCGTCAGTTGAGAGGACGGGGACTGTTTTCATAGCGGCGCACCTCCTTTGCGTGCATGTAGCGGGCGCTGATCGGGCGGATTTTGGTACCCGGTAGGGTGCGCATATTGCGCACCGATCACGCGCGGCAACGTCACAATGGTGCGCAAAATGCGCACCCTACGGCGCATTATTTCGGCGATACGCGCGGGTGCAGGCGAAAGAACGCCTCAATCATTCCGCACGACAAGCCATGCTTTTTCGCCTTGTCCACATTGCCATCGTCCCAGTCGAATTGCATTTATTGTATGTACGGATGTATGGACAGTCAAGAGGGCGGGAATGCTGAGGGAGGGATAGGGCGGGGTGCGTCAAGGAAGGGTGAAGGGGGACTTCGATTTGGAGAAGGTTTCGACGTGCCTCACTTTCGCCCAACAAGATCAATAATTGTTGATTCCGTGGGAGTACGGTTCGGAATCATTTCAGTCGCACAGGATAGTTGGGAAATGCCAATTGCTCGTGGTCTACCTTTAGTCTTATTGATCCTGATTTCTGGATGTATGCCGTCAGAAATTGAAGCTCAGCTACCGGCGGGTGGCACTCTGAAGCTGGCCTATTATCCTGGAGGCAGTGCCCTTGATGACCTTTTGATCATCGAAGGCACGAACTATTTCGGGAAAGCGCAATATCAGTTTGACGACCCATTGGGCGATATTGGCTTCAGATTCAATGACGGGCAGCGCGTTCAGGCCGAGTGCACCAACGTTGGTAAGAACATAATCGGAGACGACGAATGCAAAATTTATACGGTTTATCGCAGTTCGTTCCCACTACTTCCAGAGGGCACGATTCTTCCGCGCCCTGACGGGACCTAATCCGCGACCTGATGGGACCTAAAATGTGTGCGTGATTTCACCCACCGTTCTGGCGGCGGAGACGGAAATGGTTCGTCCGAGCATACACCATTTGGCTAGCTAAAAAATGTCACGAGCAAAGTTGTAGGCTTCATACACAGTGTAGCCGACGCCGACAGCCGCAGCGCCTGTTGCCGCGACTGGTGCCCACGCTGGTGCAGTCACTCCCACCGCTGCGCTGATAGCGTAAGGCAAGACTTTTCTTGCTGCCAATCGCACAACAGGAACCGATTTTACAATCGTGTCGGCAACGTAGCGACCGTTTCGTTGGCGTATGAGTCGAAAACTTGAGTGGGCGACGTAGCGCTCGGAAGTCGCAGCTGGCGAGTCAGCTGCCGCAAACGGCCACCAACCTTCGGCGCTCGCCGTGGATGTGCAACTTATCGAAATGACAACGGCAAGAACTGCCAGCGAGAAAATCCGCTTCAAAAACGCCTCCTTCAAACACCTTGCGACGAGATGGGAAGTGACCAGAGTTATTGCAAGTGTAAACTTGAGAAATCCCTAAAGTGCCCCCTACCTCACAAACTTCTTATACTTGATCCGCTTCGGCTCAATCGAATCTGCCCCCAGCCGCCTTACCTTATCCGCCTCATAATCCTCGAAGTTGCCTTCGAACCACTCCACATGTGAATCGCCTTCAAACGCCAGCATATGCGTGCAAATCCGGTCCAAGAAAAACCGGTCGTGCGAGATGACCACGGCGCAGCCGGCGAAATCGGTGATGGCGGTTTCTAGGGCGCGGAGAGTCTCCACATCCAAGTCGTTGGTCGGTTCGTCGAGCAGCAGCACGTTGCCGCCGTCCTTCAGCAGTTTGGCCAGATGCACGCGGTTGCGTTCGCCGCCGGAAAGCAGGCTCATCTTTTTCTGCTGGTCGCCGCCTTTGAAATTGAAGGCACCGCAATAGGCGCGCGAGTTCATTTCGGCGTCGCCGATCTTGATGATGTCCAGCCCGTCCGAGATTTCTTCCCAAGCGGTTTTATTGGGGTCAAGGCTGTCGCGGCTTTGGTCAACATACGAAAGTTTCACCGTATCGCCCCAAGTGATGGTGCCGCTGTCGGGCTGTTCTTGGCCGGTCAGCATGCGAAACAGCGTCGAT